>CAZCRO010000003.1:0-63363 GCA_964501115.1 uncultured Oscillospiraceae bacterium | reverse complement strand
CAAAGTTAGCCATTCGAATTCCTCTGCTGAAGGCAGGCAAAAGTTGATAGACTGGTTATTCTCGGCAGAGTTAATGGAGATGGAGAAATTCCGGGCTTGCATCAATGCCTACCGCAACTGGTTTGACGAGATCCTGAACGCCATGGATGTCCCCTGGACGAATGGCTATATTGAGGGCTGCAACAACAAGACCAAAGTCTTGAAAAGAGTTTGCTTCGGTATGCGTAACTTCAGTAATTTCAGAAAGAGAATCCTCTTCTGCAATACATAAAAATCGTGCCGGAACTTTCGCCCCGACACGATCTTCAGATATTTCATTTTGGCTCTACCCCAACTATTGACAGAGAACCGAACCATTTTCTGTCAGCTACATGTCCCGGCAGAAAATGGTTTTGTTTGTTTGCCGCCCAAGCCTGCAAACACTGGGAGGCTTTTATACTTTTGCCATGGCAATGCGCCGGAGAATTTGCTCGTACAGGTCGGCCAGGGTCAGCCGGGGGATGGTCTCGGCGGCAACCAGGGGCTGCTGAGCAAGAATGGTATCCCCGTTTTGGATGGTCAGGGTGCCCAGCCGGGTACCTGCCGGAACCGGAGCCATAATTTCCGGCTCCAGCTGAATATGCTGGGAGATGCCGGAGCGTTGGGCTTTCGGAACCAGAATCCGGGCATTCTCCCCGGGAATTACAGAAACAGCGGAGGCTTTCCCCAGACGGACAGGGACGGTTTGTGCCTCCGGAAGCTCCGGTGCGATCAGGGCGTAGTTGGCAAATCCGTAGTCCAGCAGCTGCTTGCAGGCGGCAGTGCGCTGTTTGCTGCTTTCGCAGCCCATTACCACGGCAATCAGTGCCAGCCCATCCCGCTGGGCGGAGGCAGAGAGACAGTAGCCTGCCTGGGAAGTGTACCCGGTTTTCAGTCCGGTGGCACCGGGATAGAAGCGGATCAGCTTGTTGGTATTGGACAGGCCGAAAGCACCGTTGCGGACGGTATCCATCCAGATGGTGGTGTATTTTGTTATATCCGGGTGATTTTTCAGCAGCTCCCGGGACATAATAGCAATGTCGTGGGCGCTGGTGCGGTGGTTGGCAGCCTCCCGGGAGTCGTCCAGGCCGGTGCAGTTGACAAAATTGGTGTCCTGCATGCCCAGCTCCCGGGCACGGTCATTCATCTTCGCCACAAAAGCCTGCTCACTTCCCGCCAGGTGCTCAGCCAGAGCGCAGGCGCAGTCGTTGGCGGAGGAAACGGCCACGGACTTCAGCATATCCGCCAGGCACATTTGCTCTCCTGCCTTCAGGTAGATCTGGCTGCCTCCTTTGGCTGCCGCGGTTTCCGAGGCAGTAACAGTGTCCGTGTAGGCAAGACTCCCGGAATCAATGGCCTCCATGATCAGCAGCATGGTCATCACCTTTGTAACACTGGCCGGGGGCAGTGCCTGGTGGGCATTCTGCTCGTAGAGAATGGTGCCTGTTTCCACATCCATGAGCAGGGCGCTTTTGGCAGGTATATCCAGCTCCTGCGCCTTTGCCCGGACAGGCAGGCAAACCAACAGTATCCCGGCGGCCAGCATGGCACACAGCCGTTTCATACCCATCCCTCCTTGGTCGTTTGCTTTCAGGGTATGCAGGGCACAGATAGAAAATGCCGGGCATAAAATGTTTCAATAATGTTATAAGAAGAATTATATACCCCGGTATCTTGCGCAGATATGCGCTTTTTGTTATAATAAAGAGGTAATAATGAAAAATGTGGAGGCGCTGCAAATGAGAGGTATCCCGTCCCTGATTACCGATATTCGTAAGAAAGTGTTTACCGAAGTGGCTCGCATGGCCTACTCCGGCGATGATTATACCAAGGCAGAAGATCTGCCTTACATCATTGTTCCCGGAGATCAGCCCCTGCACCGGGAGAGTGTATTCCTGGAGCGTGCCATTGCCGGCGAGCGGGTGCGCCTGGCTATGGGCTTGTCCGTCCGCTCTGTGCAGACCCGTTCTCTGCTCACCGAGGGTATGGATCAGGCCGCCATTGCCAAGCAGTACTATGAGCCGCCTCTGATCAATATCATCCCCTATGCCTGCCATGCCTGCCCGTCCAACCACTACCGGGTTACAGAGCACTGCCAGAACTGCCTGGCGGCTTCCTGCCAGCAGGTGTGCCCCAGAGATGCCATCACCTTTGTGAACGGCAAGAGCCGGATCAGCCAGACGAAGTGCATCAAGTGTGGCAAGTGTGCCCAGGCCTGTGACTACAATGCCATCATCCATATGGAGCGCCCCTGTCAGACGGCCTGCGGTATGGATGCCATCGGTACCGACGAAAACGGCCGTGCTATTATCAATCAGGATAAGTGCGTTTCCTGCGGCCAGTGTCTGGTCAGCTGTCCCTTCGGTGCAATCGTGGACAAGGGACAGATCTATCAGGTGGTGCGCTCCATCATGGAGGGGGATGAGGTGTATGCCATTGCCGCCCCGGCCTTTGCCAGCCAGTTTGGCAAGGACGTTACGGTAGGCCGCCTGCGTGCCGCCATGCAGGCACTGGGTTTCCGGGATATGATTGAGGTGGCGGTAGGTGCCGACATCTGCACCGTGGAAGAGGCCAAGGACTTTGTGGAAAAGGTTCCCACAGAGCAGCCCTACATGGCAACCTCCTGCTGCCCGGCCTGGCATGCCATGGTCCACAAGCTGTTCCCGGCACAGGCAAAGAACATTTCCATGACCCTGACCCCCATGGTCTACACTGCCCGCATGGTGAAGAAGGAACATCCCGATGCCAAGATTGTTTTTGTCGGTCCCTGCGCCGCGAAAAAGTTGGAGGCCATCCGGGAGAACATCCGCTCCGATGTGGATTTTGTCCTGACCTTTGAAGAGCTGGTTGGCATGTTTGAGGCCAAGAGTGTGGACTTCGCAACCTTGCCGGAGGTTGGCGCTACCGATGAAGGTACTGCTGCCGGCCGTGGATTTGCCCGTGCAGGCGGTGTTGCCAACGCCGTGGTAGAGGTTGTACACGAGACCCATCCGGAGATGGAAATCAAGGTGGCCAATGCCCAGGGTCTGCGGGAGTGCCGCAAGCTGATGAACCTGGCCAAGGTAGGTAAGTACGATGGTTACCTGCTGGAGGGTATGGCCTGCCCCGGCGGATGTATCGCCGGCGCCGGTACTGTCCTGCCCATCGACCAGGCCAGCCGGGCGGTAGAGGCTTCCATGAAGGCGGCCAGCAAGAAGAATCCCTTGGAATCTCAGTATGCGGAACTGGCAGAAAAGCTGGATTAAAAGAAAATCAAAAATCGGTTCGCCCATCTACTGCGGGCGAACCGATTTTTTCCACAAAACTGTGGTTTTCTGTGGAAAAAAGGCACGCCTGCGGCACCGGGAACCGGGTCTGCAGGCGTGTGAATATCCGGGGCTTCCTTGGAAGACACGGATGGGGTTACTTATTCTGCTTCCAGAGCCATGACCTTGTCGATCCGTCTCTGATGTCTGGCTTCTCCGGAGAAGGGGGTAGAGATCCACTTGTCCACAATGGCCAGCGCCAGGTTTTCTCCTACGATTCCGGCACCCATGGCCATCATGTTGGTATCGTTGTGCAGCCGGGTCAGCTCGGCGGAGAGAAGGTCGCTCAGAAGGGCACAGCGGATGCCCTTGACCTTGTTGGCGGTGATGGATACACCGATGCCGGTGGTACACAGCAGCACACCCCGCTGGCATTCTCCGCTGGCAACAGCCTTGGCGGCAGGTGCGGCAAAATCTGGATAGTCGCAGCTGTCCAGGGTGTTGGTTCCAAAATCCACCACTTCATGCCCCTGGCTTTCCAGGTGCTTGGCAACCTTCTGCTTCAGTGCAACGGCGCCGTGGTCACAGGCAATTGCAATCTTCATTTGTATTTCCTCCTTATATCACATAGCCACCGTCCACATTGAGCACATGTCCGGTGATAAATTCCACGTCTGCAAGGTATTCCATGGCTCCGGCCACATCCTGGGGGGTGCCGTTTCTGCCTGCGGGAGCTTCCTGCGCCATCTCTTCCAGGGTTTCCGGGGAAACGTTGGCGCACATATCTGTCAGGATTACCCCGGGGGCAACACAGTTGACCCGCACACCGCAGGGACCCAGCTCTTTGGCCAGGGCTTTTGTCAGCGCAATCACAGCGCCCTTGGTGGCGGAGTATGCGGCCTCACAGCTGGCACCGACCCGTCCCCACATGCTGGAAACGGTGACGATGCTGCCCTTTTGCTTCCGCAGGAAGCCGGGCATGCAGGCCTTCACGCAGTTGTAAATGCCTTTTACGTTTACAGCGAAAATCCGATCCCACTGCGCTTCGTCCATGCATTGCATCAGACCATAGTGGCAGATTCCGGCGTTGCAGATGAGAATATCCACATCGGGAAGGGATTCGATGGCCTGGGCTACGGCGGCACTGTCGGCAACATCGCAGCGGATGCCTGTGGCTCCGGTAGCTTCCTCCGTCTTCCGGGCGGCATCGGTGTTCTTTTCATACAGAAAGTATACCCGATCTCCCCGGGCAGCAAAGCGCTCCACAGCGGCACGGCCAATGCCCCGGGAGCCACCGGTAATCAATACGGTTGACATAAAATGGTCTTCCGGAATTATCTTCTTCTGCTCTTGGTCCGGTGGTCGGAATACTGCCGGATAGAGGAAATCTTGCTGTCGGATTCGGACATAAAGGCCTTCAGACGCTCTTCAAAAAGCTGATCTGCCGTTTTGGGAGCAGGGGGCTGAATGGGCGCGTTCCGGGGTGCACGGTTGCCGCCGTCCCGCCGGGGGGCGCCATTACCTCGGAAATCGTTTCTGGGTGCGTTTTCCCGCTGGGGTTTAGGCTCCAGACGTTTGATGGACAGGTTGATTTTGTTGTTTTCCAAGCCGATGACAACGACCTTCACATCCTGTCCTTCAGTCAGGTGCTGGCGAATATCGCTGACGTAGGCATTGGCAACCTCAGAAATATGTACCATGCCGGTCTTGTTTTCCGGCAGGGCGATGAATGCGCCAAAGTTGGTGATGGATTTGACTTTACCCTCTAAAACGGCTCCGACGGTTAACTCCATAAATGATTTGCTTCCTCCAAATTTTATTTCGTGTCCATAATTGTGGCATCGGGGTCTACAAGCCCCAGTTCTTCTTTTGCGATTTCTTCAATGGCTTCGTCGCTTTCCATATCGGCCAGCCGGTCGTTCAGCTTTTGGTTTTCGCCGGATACGGCGATGGCCTCGGCTTCTATGGCCTGGGTCTGGCTTTCCACACGAATCCGAACCCAGGTCAGGGCGGCAACCGCCACCAGGGAGAATACCAGCAGTGCCACCACCAGCATCTTCAACAGTGTGGAACTGTGGCTGAACGTGATACGCACGTTGCCTACTTTTACGGATGGTTCTGTCATGGTGTACACCTCCTGGGATGGGATCTGCTCCAGTGTGAGAATTCTCTGCTATTGTACCCCATTTTTCCCCAGTTGCAAATACCTTTTTTTCAATTTCCAAAATTTTTTTCCAAGGAGACATAACCACATGGAAAAGGAGGGCGAAAATTGTCCAAAATCCCCGAAACACCGGCCGCACCAGGCTTTGGAGCAGCTGCTGCTCCAGGACAAAGCCCAGGGCGGAAAACACCAGGCAGGAGGGGCGGGGATCTCCGGCGCATATCTCAAGGGCAAGCCAGGTAAGTCCCCAGCCGGTAAGCAGGAGAAAACCGCCATCGGCCAGCCGGGGAAAACGGCGGCGTGGGGGACGCAGAAAATCGTAGCCAGTGCCCAGCATGACCCCCAGAAGAAAGGCCATCCGGAAGTAGCCAAGGGCAGTTCTAATCATCCCAGCAAGCGGCGCAGCCAGCTGCCGCCCTGCCGGGGCTCCGTGTAGGCCAGTGCTGTGATATGGCCGGTCACGCTGACACGCCCGCCTTCTGCGGAAAGCTCTTTCAGCTGTAAACCATCACCCTGCACCAAAAGCTGCCCCATCTCTGTTTCCAGAACCACGGCATCCTCTTCAAACCGGGCCACTTCCGTTACGCCGGTTACAGCCAGTGCTTCCCGGCCGGTGATCTGTACGGTATGTACCCCCATTGCGCCTTCCCCCTTCCGGTTCAGCATATGCGCTTTGGGGGCGTGGCATGCCGAGACTAGGGTCTGCTGGATAAATTTCCGCTGATTTGCTCCAGAGCCTGCCAGGCCTGCACCGGCGCTGTGCGGTGCGCAACCATGTCCTTCAGGCTGACTATGCCGCACAGCTTTCCGTTTTCCACCACAGGCAGGCGGCGGATCTGTTCGGTGCCCATGAGCCTGGCGGCCTCTTCCAGTTCCATATCCGGCCGGGCGGAAACGACCCGGCTGGTCATGACCTGGCTGACGGTGGTGCGATCTGGGTCACGCTCGGCAGCAAGGCAGCGGGTGACCATGTCCCGGTCGGTCACCATGCCCTTCAGCCGCCCATCGTAGCCGCAAACCGGCAGTGCGCCGATGTTGTATTGGGTCAGTGTCCGGGCGGCCACGGCAACCGGCTCGTCCGGACGGATGCGTACCACAGCGTCGGTCATAATTTCCCGTAGCTTCAAAAAAACCACCTCCGAAGATAAGCATGGCCAATCCGGAGGTGGTTTAAACCGTATTTTCAGTCTGTTTCTGCCGGGCGGAAATCCTCTCCCAGGTCGGCCAGCATCATATCATAGGCCTGCTGGCTGATGTCAACGGCGGTGCGGCCGGCGAAACTTTCAGGGGGGATCACGCCGACAACGTGCATGGGCACATAAGTCTTTTTCAGCCGCTTGGCGTTGTGGAAAATGGTGTGGGTGTTTTTCAGGGTGCATACCACAATGGGCACCTGAGCCTTGGTGGCAATTTTGAAGACACCGGGACGGAAGTGGTGCAGTTTTCTGTCCAAGCTGGTGTATCCCTCCGGGAAGACGGCAATGCTTGCCTGGTCGTCTTTGATCATCTGGATGCACTTGAGGATGGTCTTCAGCGCCTCCCGGTCGTTTTCACGATTGATCATCTGGCACATGAGCTTGTGCATGATCTTACCGATGAGGAACATGTCCGCGTTTTCCCGCTTGGAAATGAAGGCCAGCTGCGCCTTGGGGAAGCAGCCGAGGAGCATGACCGGGTCGAGAATATTCAAGTGGTTGCATACCAGCAGAAACCGGCCGTCCTTGGGGAGCTGCTCCTGTCCCTGCAGATCAATGTCCATTTGCAGCAGGGTGAAGATGGCGGGAATATAGAGCCGGGTCAGGAAGCGGAAAAATTTGCTGTCGTGTTCCTGGGCTACATCCAGTTTGACCAGGGAAGTGACGATCCACAAAAAGACAAAGGCGACCAGACCCAGAGCAAGGAAGCCGAGAAGAAACACACCCACTACGATGCCTGCCAGCGCCAGTCCGGTGGCAGACGTGTACACACCGGCCAGTACCGCGGCAATGGCGGATAAGGCGGTAATAGAACCTAAAAGCATAGAAAAATCCTCCTGAATCATTTCTTCCATTATACCTGTTTGACCGCAGGTTTACAAGGGAAAATCCACGGAAAGATTAAATTTCCCCAGCAGGGTAGAAATTTAGGGGACAAAGTGGTATACTTGCCGTATATTGCGTCTGACACCAGACTGAACAAAGAAAGGAAACATACATATGGGCATTTCTGCATCCGCACCGTGGCTGAATTATTATGGCAACACTCCCGCATCTTTGGACTATCCCCACAAGACTATGTACGAAATGGTAGCTGCCGCTGCCAGAAAGTATCCGGATCATACCGCATACGTATTCATGGGTAAGAAGACCTCTTACACCGAGTTCATGAAGCGGATCGAGGCGGCGGCCAAGGGTCTGACCCATATGGGCATCCGCAAGGGAGACAAGGTGACCATCTGCATGGCCAACACTCCCCAGGCGCTGGACTGCTTCTATGCGCTGAACCGGATCGGGGCCATCCCCAATATGATCCATCCGCTGTCTGCTGCCAAGGAGATTGCCTTTTATCTGAATTTCTCCCGGAGTAAGGCCATCCTTACCCTGGATCAGTTCTATTCCAAGGTGGCGGGCATCATGCCGGAGCTGGAAAACCCCACTGAGATTCTGATTGCCAAAGTGGCGGATGAGCTGCCGGTGCCCCTGAACCTGCTCTATCCCATGACCAAGGCTGCCCGAGCCAACGGCAAGCTGCCCAAGAAGGGGTATACCTTGTGGTACGACATGGTTAAGGCCGGTAAGAATACCCCTCTGCCGGAGGTTCAGGGGCATTACAATGACTGTGGTGCCATCCTCTATTCCGGCGGTACTACCGGCACCACCAAGGGCATTATGCTCTCCAACCTGAATTTCAACGCATTGGCGCTGCAAACCCTGGCTGCCTCCGGCTTCTCCATGGAGGAAGTATCCAATATGAAGATGCTGGCGGTAATGCCTGTGTTCCATGGCTTCGGCCTGGGAATCGGTATCCACACACCGCTGATCGATGGTGCCACCTGCATCCTGATCCCCCAGTTCAATGTCAAGACCTATGCCGATACTCTGGTCAAGCAGAAGCCCAATCTGATTCCCGGCGTGCCTACGCTGTTTGAGGCGCTGCTGCGGGCACCCAGCCTGGAAGGTGTGGATCTCAGCTTCCTGAAGGGTATCTTCTCCGGCGGCGACAGCCTCTCTCCGGAGCTGAAAAAGAAGGTGGATGCCTTCCTGAAAGAGCACAATTGTTCTGAGCAGATCCGGGAAGGCTACGGTACTACGGAATGCGTGACCGCTTCCTGCCTGACCCCCAAGGATTATGCCCGCCAGGGCTCCATTGGTGTTCCCTTCCCGGATACCTTTTATAAGGTTGTGGAACCGGGTACCACCAACGAGGTGGATCCCAATACGGAGGGTGAAATCTGTATTTCCGGCCCCACGGTTATGCTGGGCTATATGGATAACCCGGTGGAGACGGCCAACACCCTGCGGCGGCATTACGATGGCCGCATCTGGCTGCACACCGGTGACCTGGGACATATGGATCAGGATGGTTTCGTCTATTTCCGCCAGCGTATGAAGCGGATGATCGTCACCTCCGGATACAATGTCTATCCCTCCCAGCTGGAAAATGTGATCGATGGCCATGAGAAGGTGCTCCTCAGCTGCGTTATTGGCGTGAAGGATGATTACCGTGGCCAGCGGGTGAAGGCCTACGTGGTGCCCATGCCCGGCGTGGAGCCTACGGAGGAGCTGAAGCAGGAACTGCTGAACTACTGCGCCGGACACATTGCCAAGTACGCCATGCCCCGGGAACTGGAATTCCGGAAGGAACTGCCCAAGACACTGGTTGGTAAAGTGGCATACCGGGTTCTGGAGGAAGAGGCCAACGCTGCCCAGGCAACCAGATGAGCAGGCGTATCTGGGAACTGGATGCCTTGCGGGGCGCGGCACTGATCGGCATGATGGGAATCCATATGATCTACGACTTGGTGGATCTGTTTGCCGTGGTGTCCTGGCGGCTTCCTGACTGGTATCTGTTGTTTAAGAATAATTACGGGGCGCTGTTTCTGGTGATTTCCGGCATCAGCGTCACCCTGGGCAGCCGCTGCGTCAAGCGGGGCTTTCAGGTTTTTTGCTGTGGCTTTTTGTGTACCGCCGCAACGCTGGGCATGTATTTGCTGGGCTTTGCGGGAAAGGACATCATCATTTACTATGGCGTGCTGCAGTGCCTGGGCAGCTGCATGATGCTCTGGCCGGTGTTTCGCAAAGGCAGTAGCCCCGTGCTGGTGCTTCTGGGTTGCGCCATGGTGGCTGCGGGACTTTGGCTGCGGACGAGAGGCTTCTCTTTCCACTGGCTGACGGTGGTGGGTTTTGCGCCGTATCACTTTGCTTCTTCGGATTATTTCCCCCTGCTTCCCAATTTGGGCTATTTCCTTTTGGGCGCAGTGGCGGGAAGAAAGCTGTATCCGGAAAAAAGAAGTCTGTTCCCCCGGGAACAAACGCCGCTGCCGGGGCTGCAGTGGATGGGCAGACACAGCCTGCTGCTGTATCTGCTTCACCAGCCTGTCCTGGCTGCTCTGACAGCCGGATTGGCTGCATTGACCTGATATAAAGCCGCAGGGGCATCCGCCGGATTGTCCCCTGCGGCCTTTTTGGCATAGTTTGCGGCCCAAGGCTGCAAACTATGCGAGACTTTTGGGGTAGCCAAGGCTGCCTCCTCTGGGAGAGCTGGCGGTGAGGCCGACTGAGAGAGCGTTGTCAATATAAATATCCGGAATTTTCTGATTTTTTGAGAGAATTCGGAGCGCTGTCAGCCATGCATTTAGCAGCTGTAAGCCGCTTTGCGGCAACATCCACAAACCAAAGGGAGAGGCAAGGGCTTTTTCGGCAGAGCATTATGCATTAAAAAATCCGCTCGCAGAAGTATGAAACAGGAAATTCGTTTTTGGTGGAAACGGTCGTTTGCTGCAGCTAACTTTTTCACATTTTTCCCCAAGAAGATATTGACAAATCCTTCCAACCGTGGTATAGTAACCACGCCGTTAGCGAGAGCTAACAAAAATTTAGTGCAGAAGTTAGCTTACACAAACTTATCTGCGTAAGCAGCTTTCAGATTGGGTGGTGTCCTATGAATTTGTCTGTTGCGGAGGAAGGCAAGGAGTATATCGTTCAGCGCATCGATACGGAAGATGAAGAGCTGGATGCATTCCTGTTCTCTCTGGGCTGCTACAGCGGCGAACCTATCACCGTGGTTTCCCGCCGCAAAGGTGGCTGTACCGTCTCTATTAAGGACGGCCGATACAACATCGACAATCAGCTGGCCGAGGCCATTGTGGTGTAACCCCAAGGTCTCCTGAAAGGCAACCAGCTGATTGCCTTTACCCCTAAAGTTAGCACTAACTAACGATGGAATCCCACAGCACTTGCTGTTCGAGTTTTCATAAATGAAAAGAGGAGGAATTCAATTATGAGAATTGCTTTTGCAGGCAATCCCAACAGTGGTAAGACTACCATGTACAATGCCCTGACCGGACGCAACGAGAAGGTCGGCAACTGGGCCGGTGTTACCGTAGACAAGAAAGAGGCGGCAATCAAGAAGGCTTACGCCGGTGATTTGGAGCTGGTGGCAGTAGACCTGCCCGGTGCTTACTCCATGTCCCCGTTTACTTCCGAGGAGAGCATTACCAGCTCTTATGTGCGCAACGAGCATCCGGATGCCATCATCAACATTGTGGATGCCACCAATCTGAGCCGAAGCCTGTTCTTCACCACCCAGCTGCTGGAGCTGGACATTCCTGTTGTGGTTGCGCTGAACAAGCATGACCTCAACGAGAAGAAGCAGACCAAGATCGATGTAGCCGCCCTGTCCAAGAAGCTGGGCTGCCCGGTCATCGATACCACCTCCACCACCGGTGCCGGTCTGGAAGAAGTGGTCAAGGCTGCTGCCGCACTGGATGGCCAGGGTCAGAAGGCACCCTATGTCCAGGGTCAGAAGGCACCCTATGTCCAGGGCAATGTGGATCTGACCAGCAAGGCTGCCGTAGAAGAGGCGGACCGGAAGCGTTTCGCTTTTGTAAACAAAATTGTTTCCTCTGTTGAAACCAGAAAGGTTCTGACCAAGGATAAGAATGCCCAGGATAAGATTGATGCGGTGCTCACCCATCCCATCGGCGGCCTGCTGATTTTTGCCGCGGTTATGTTCCTGGTGTTCCAGATCTCCCAGGCCTGGGTTGGCCCCTGGGTTGCGGATCTGCTGGTTGGCTGGCTGGAAACCTTCCAGGAATGGGTTGGCGGCCTGGTAGAGAATGCTTCCCCCATTTTGCAGGCTCTGCTGGTGGATGGCGTTATTGGCGGTGTCAGCGCCGTTATCGGCTTCCTGCCTCTGGTTATGGTTATGTATTTCCTGATTGCTCTGCTGGAAGACTGCGGCTACATGGCTCGTGCCACCGTGGTTCTGGACCCGATCTTTAAGAAGGTCGGCCTGTCCGGCAAGTCCGTCATTCCCTTCGTCATTGGTACCGGCTGCGCAATTCCCGGCGTTATGGCCTGCCGCACCATCCGCAATGAGCGGGAGCGTCGTGCTACCGCTATGCTCACTCCCTTCATGCCCTGCGGCGCCAAGCTGCCGGTTATCGCTCTGTTTGCCGGTGCTTTCTTCGGGGATGCTTCCTGGGTAGGTACGCTGATGTACTTCGTAGGCATCTTCCTGATCCTGATCGGTGCCGTCCTGGTCAACAAGATCGCCGGTTACAAGAACCGGAAGTCCTTCTTCATCATCGAGCTGCCGGAATACAAGGTTCCCTCTCTCAAGCGTGCGTTCCTGTCCATGTGCAGCCGTGGCTGGGCCTATATCGTAAAGGCCGGTACCGTAATCCTGGTGTGCAACACCGTGGTGCAGATTATGCAGACCTTCACCTGGAGCTTCACCGTTGCGGAAGCGGCAAGTGACTCCATCCTGGCCTCCATCGCAAGCCCCATCGCTGTGCTGCTGATTCCCATTGTTGGCGTTGCTTCCTGGCAGCTGGCAGCTGCTGCAGTTACCGGCTTCATTGCCAAGGAAAACGTTGTGGGTACTCTGGCTGTTTGCTTTGTTGGCCTGGAGAACCTGATCGATACCGAAGAGCTGGCTATGCTGGAAGGCGCCGGTGCGGAAGTTGCCGGTATCATTGCACTGACCAAGGTCGCCGCTCTGGCTTACCTGATGTTCAACCTGTTTACGCCCCCCTGCTTTGCCGCTCTGGGTGCTATGAACTCCGAAATTAACGACCGCAAGTGGTTCTGGGGCGGTGTTGCCCTCCAGTTCGCCACCGGCTATGTGGTAGCATACCTCGTCTACACCATCGGTACTCTGATCACCGCTCCCGCTTCCCTGAACGTTGTGGCTGCCCTGATCGGCCTGGCTGTGGTGGTTGCCATTGCTGTGGTGATTGGAACCCTGATCCACAATACCAACAAGAATCTGGCTAAAGAATACGCTTTGAAGTAATCGCCTATGAATCTGACTGATGTTGTAGTTATTGCCGTGGTTGCGGTGGTGGTTGGCCTGGTGCTGTATTACATTCACCGCAGCAAGAAAAAAGGCATCCAGTGCATCGGCTGCCCGGACGCCCCCAAGTGCAGCGGAAACTGCGCCGGTTGCTCCGGACACTGCAACGGACAATCCTGAATAAGTGTGGCAGCTTATCCTTCCTTTTGAAATAAACCCAATCAAGACCCCGATACCATCCTGGTGTCGGGGTCTTGAACATGTTTTGCCCCTGTAATTCCGGTTTTTTATCCGATTTTCTTGGTGCGAAATTCCCGATGCAGCAGAATCAGCAGAAGCCCCGCCTTGAGCTTGGCGAGGAGTGCCTTGTCCCTCCCGTTTGTATTTCAAAAGGCCTTTCACTTAGTATAACGCCAAAGGGGGGAGACAGGCGGAGAAAAAATTAAGATTGGAAACGCCACGATGTAGTCCACTGCGTTCAGGGCGTTGGGAGGGTTTATATTGCCTTTTTCTTCTGAATAGGGTATGATATTCCTGTGGAAATTTCATAAGAAAAGGAGCCTGCTATGAACCGGAAGTTATTTTGCCGTCTTGGGCTGACATACGCATTGTTTTATTTGGCTTACACCGCATTTTTTCCGTTCCAAACCATTTATTTAACAAGTCTGGGACATTCTCAGCAGACAATTTCGCTGCTTTCAATATGCACTGCCTTAGGGAATTTCCTGATCCAGCTTCCTGTGGGGCATTACTCCTGCAAAATTTCCTCCAGGAGAAAATTTCTAGGCACATTGATGTTTTGTGCTGTTTTTTTAGGTTTTCTGCCGCAACTTTTGTGTGAGGGCGTAATTTGGAGCGTTCTTGCCTTTTTGCCTGTTACGTTGGTGGATTTTACACTGATTGGCCAGTTGGATGCCTTTGCTTTGTGTGTACCCGACGTCCCTTACAGTATGGTTCGTGCAGTGGGTAGTTTGAGTGGCGCATTGGCAACCCTGGTCTTAGGAAAAATATACGCCGGATACCATACCGGGCTTATGTTTCCATTGCATGGTATCTGTATGAGTTTGGCGATGCTTTCTCTGGTGGGGTTACCGAAGTTGTCTGCAGCCAAAAGGGGACAAGCAGTACAAGCCTATGGTTCGGTTCGTCCATTTTTTTCACTGTTTTTGGGAGGTGGAATGCTCTTTTTAGCCTGGCGGGCGATCTTAGTCTACCTTCCCCTTCTTCTTGTAGAACAGGGGGGCACGGCTGCCCACCAGGGCTTGAGTATGTCGTTGATGAGCTTTGGTGCAATGCCGGTTTTGCTTCTGTATCCATATGTACGAAAGTTCTGTTCTTGCCGGTTGCTTGTGACGATTGGTGGTTGTACAATGGCTGTGCGGGCAGCGCTGATTCCGTTGTTGTCTGATCCTCAGGCACTGGCCTGGGTACAGATTTTAGAGGCTCTAAGCTATGGCCTCCTCCAGCCGGCTGTTATGGATATGATTTCTCAGGCAGCACCGGATTCTCTTCAACCTCGGGTTGTTGCGCTTTGGACAGGAATACAGATGGCGTTGTGTACCGTGGTTTCCAATGTCCTGATTCAATTTTTAACCCAGTGGTTGTCTCTTTCCCATTGCTTTTTTGTCCTCGCAGTAATTGCTCTGGTGGGACTTCTGCCTGTTTGGAGTTTTACCAGATTCTATACCAACAAGGAGGTGCTTTCCCATGATTGATAAAAAGGGGCGAAAAATTCGTATCAGTGATGTTGCGGAACGTGCGGGTGTAAGCCCGGCTGTGGTTTCCCGCTTTTTGAATGCCAATGGCTATGTTTCCCGGGAGAAAGGGGAGGCCATTGCCCAGGCAATGCAGGAGATGGGAGCACAGGTGCCCCAAAGACCACCTGCTGTCCGGGGGCGAAACCGGAGAGTTTTTGCATTTCTTTCCCCGCCGCTTACCCACAAAGCCAGTACACAATATGCGGTTATGAGTTCCTTTTTCTCTGAAACTGCGAAAACCAGAGGATATTCTACAAAAGTCTATGCCCTAAGCCTGGGGGAGGTAACCCTGATACAGGCGTTGACGGATATTTTAAAAGATCATCCCAGCGGTATTTTTATTCCGGTGGTTCCGATGATTCAGTTGGATTTGCCTACGCAGCGCTTTATCCAGGACTGTGATGTACCGGTGGTTTTTCTTTCGGAATTTCTGCATCCCTATCCGCAGATTCACAGTGTAATCAATAATTTTGAAATCGGCATATCTATGGCGGTTGAGCATTTGCGAGTACAGGGCTGCCGCAATTTGGCTTTGCTTACGCCTCCTGCTGCGGAAAGCAAAAGTGCCGCTTTGCAGCAGGCTGCCTTTCGGGAAATTACCCGGGAGATTATCGAACCTGACAAGAGCTTTATTTGTGAATATCCCCGCACTGCTTATGGAAATTCGGATTCCGGCTATCTTTGTGCGAAAAAGGCGTTTGAAGAAAATCCCCAAATAGATGGTATTATTGGCTGGGTGGATAGTTACACTGCGGGAATTCTGTGGTATCTGTATGAAACCAACAGGCGCGTACCGGACAATGTGAAGGTGGTTACGCTGAACGACGACTATGCCTCCGTTCTTTGCCCACCTGTTACCAGTGTTTCCTTCCCAAATCAAAGTATCTGTTCTGAAGCTGTGGATATGTTGGTACGTCTGCAAAGTGCGAAAGAAAAGCAAAATGTGAAGCATGTTTACATCCGTCCTGTCTTTACGGTCCGGAATTCTACGGATTCGACGGTTCCTGTGAATTATTCTCTGTGATTTTCATATGAAAATTTCCTTGTGGATTGTTTATGAATAATATGTGGATATTCTGGCTATTCAGCGAATAGCACCTGGCGTTCTTTTTTGCTATACTATTTTCAGCTTTCGAGCAGGAAACAATATAGAGAACGGAGGAATATATCCATGAAAAAATTTGCCCTTTCCAAACGAAGTATTGCATTGATTGCTGCAATTGCGGTTTTTCTGGTCAGTGCGTTCACTCTGCGACTCACCTTAACCTCCGGATTTACGGTAGCAACACGCACGGTAAATCTGGTTACGGATGAAGGCGTTAACCTTTCTGCTACTTTGTGGGTACCGAAGAATGCCACTCCGGAAAATCCGGCAGCTGGTGTGATGATCGCTCCCGGTGGCAACACACCACATAATTTCTATGCCAGTTACAGCCTGGAATTGGCACGGCGGGGCTATGTAGTGTTGGCCTATGATTACTATGGAACCGTGGCTTCTGGCATGACGACGGAAGGGAGTTCTGGCGCAGTGGCGGCAATGAAGTATTTAACCAGCCTGTCTTTTGTGGACAGCAATCGTCTGGGTGCTACAGGCCACTCCAATGGTGGCGGTCAGGCAGCGGCCGGTATCCTCAGTGAGTATGCCGCTCCTGCGGCCAGGCGCAGTGTGGTATTTATCGGTTGCGGTGTATCCGGAACGGATATGGCTGTCTACGATGGTACCAATGTTATGACTATTTGGGGAAAGCTGGATGAATGCGGTCAGGGCACTTTCTGGGATGTCTACCATGAAGATGCACTGAATTACAGTGCTATGGCAGAACTGTGTGGTGTAGAAAACAGCGCCATGGAAGTGGGAAAATACTATGGAAGCGCTTCGGATGGCACGCTGCGGGTTTTGTATACGCCTAATACTTTCCACTCCCTTTCCAATATTATCCCTTCCAGCGTGAGTAATATTATTCGCTTCTTCGATGATACCCTTGGAGGGAATAACGGCACTCTGGCGGACAATTCCTTTATCTACGTGTGGCAGGAGTTTGCTGTCTTGTTGATGGCTATCAGCCTGTGCGTAATGCTTTTCCCGGTGGGCAGTATGCTGCTGGAAACCAAGGTGTTTGTTGCCTTGAAACGGGAAGTTCCGCAGGCAACTGCAAAAGCCGGCTGGAGATTCTGGCTATTTCTCCTTCTGCCCGGTGTGCTTTCCGCATTGATTGTAAAATCTACCGTTATTCAGGGGCAAACTCTGCTGGGGAAACTGCCTGAAGTGTTTAATGTGCAGAGTACCAATGGCTTTATTTGGTGGTTCTTCCTCTCTGCGCTTATTGGAATTGTGTTCTACCTGGTTCGGAGTTTTGTGGATCCCGCTGTTGATCGGAAAGCGGATTTGCGCCGGATGCGAACCAGTCTGCCTGATTTTATCTTGGCGGTTGTGTTCTCCCTGATTGTTGTGGGTGTGCCATATTGCTTTGCTGTGTTGGCAGAGCGGCTTACCGGATGGTATGGTCGGATTTTCCAAACTTATTTTGCCTCTCTTACACCGGAACGCGCTGGACTGTATGTTGTGTACTATATTCTGTTCTTCATTTTGTTTGGCGTGTATGCTTTCTTGCAGGCAGACAGTGCCCGGCTGAAGGGTGTCTCTGACCGAACCAATTATTGCCTGGCATTGCTGGTAAATGCGCTTCCTGCGGTACTTTTCCTGGGGGCGCTGTACGGCCAGCTGATTCTGACCCACATTACGCCTATCAATGGCCGGGAAATGTCCCGTGCCCAAGGTGCCATGATGGGTATGCTGCTGCTATACTTCGTCGTGGCAAAGGTCGTTACCATGTTCTATAAGAAAACAGGAAATATCTATGTAGTTGCGGCTGTAAACGCAGCCTTTATCACCTGGCTGTCTGTAAATACGCCCCAGCTGATGGTTTAAAAGCTGAAAGCATTCCGGTAAAAATCCGGAAAAAAGAAAGCCCCCCGGTGCAGTTCACTTCTGCATCAGGGGGCTTTTTGGGGAAAAGAGAAGGAGAGGGGAATCCAGCGCTTGGGGAAAGGTTATGCCTTGTCCCTGGGCAGCAGGATGTTCAGGGCGATGGCAACCATGGCGGCGGGGACGATGCCGGAGCCGCCGAAGATCAGCTGCACGGCCTGGGGAGTCTGGCTCAGAATGCCGGGGTTGGCACCCATGCCGTAGCCTACGCCCAGAGCAACAGCTACGATGGAGAGGTTCCGGCTGGTGAGGGGCTCCTTGGTGATCAGCTGGATGCCGCTGATGACGATGGAGGAGAACATCATAACTGCGGCACCGCCCAGAACGGCCTGGGGCATGATGGAAACCAGTGCACCCAGCTTGGGGCACAGGCCGCACAGCACGAGGAATATCGCACCGGTGGCCAGGGCAAACCGGTTGACTACCTTGGTCATGGTGACAAGGCCCACGTTTTGGCTGAAGGAAGTGTTGGGCAGGACACCAAACAGGGCGGCAAAGGTGGAGCCCAGACCGTCACAGATCACGCCGCCGGACAGTTCCTTGTCTGTGGCCTCCCGACCCAGACCACCTTCCATTACGCCGGAAATATCGCCCACCGTTTCTACGGCGGTAACGATGAACATAATCATTACAGGAAGGATTGCCCGCAGATCGAATACAGGCTTGACGGGCATCAGCTTAGGCAGCTCAAACCAGGCGGCGGAACGCACCTTGTCCCAGTTCAGCACCCAGGCCTTGGTGTATTCCACGCCGTCGGCAGTGACACCGGTGGTGGGTAGCACAAGAGCCATGACGATGGCGGCTGCATAGCCGCACAGAATACCCAGAAGGATGGAAGAGGAGCTGGTGAAGCCCTTGGTGCCGTGCTTGAAGAACAGAATCATGACCAGCACAAAAACAGCCAGCAGGAGGTTTTCTATGGAACCGAAATCTTTGGCGGTGTTGCCGCCGCCGAAGGAATTGATGCCGACGGAAATCAGGCTCAGACCGATGGACAGCACCACAGTGCCGGTGACTACGCTGGGGAAAAATCGCCGCAGAGGCTTCAGGAAAAAGCCCAGAACGCCTTCAAAAAGGCCGCCGATAATGGAAGCGCCCATGATTGCGCCATAGGCCAGCACACCGCCGCCCATGGTGGCGGCTACGGAATTGAATACGCCGATGAAGCCGGAGGAGGTGCCCATAATAATGGGAACATTGCCGCCCACAGGGCCGATGGAAAACAGCTGAACCAGGGTAACGATGCCTGCTACCAGCATGGCATTTTGCAGCAGATGCAACTGCAGTTCGGCAAACTCACCGCCGGCGATGCCGCAGGCACCGGTGATGATCAGCAGGGGGGTCAGGTTGCCTACAAACATGGCCAGAACATGCTGCAACCCCAGGGGAATGGCCTGGGACAGGGGCATTTTTCCATCCAGCTGAAAGGCCGCGGGAGACAGTGGCGTTGTGTTCTTCATGAAAAAACCTCTCTTTGTTTTTATTACAGTATTCAGTATAGCATCCGGAGCGAACTGTGTAAATCGTGGGAAAGAGAGAAAAATCACGACATTTGGCGGGAAAAGATGGGGGTTTTGCCAACGCCCGGTGGGGCCTGCCAATTTGAGTGTGTATAGGGGAAAGGGAGTGGGCACGTGTTAAGTCAATTTGTGCAAGGAAACGTGGGAGAAAATACGGTTGCCACAGTGATTATTTCCATTGCACTGATGCTGTTTTTGGGTTTCTCCATGACGAGACTGACCAAGAAACTGCGTTATATTATTACAGGCATCCTCATCGGCCCTTACTGCCTGAACCTGATTCCCCGGACGGTGATTGAAGGGATGGATTTCCTTTCCGACATTGCCCTGGCTTTTATTGCGTTCAGCACCGGAGAGTTCTTCCGCCTGTCAACCTTGCGGAAGAACGGCATGAAATCAGATTATAGAAGCGCTGCGCACCCTGGACTACATTGCCTACATCGAGGAAATCGGATTGCAGTATCTATCTTCGGCGGTAGTAAACAGAACCCGGCTTCAGTCTGGTTCCGGAAAACAGCTGGGAGGCTGTGACAAACCGGTAGCCCCTGGCCTGCAGGGTGTCTACAATGGCCAGAGCTGCCTGTACAGAACTGGTAGACATATCGTGCAGCAGGATCACGTCCCCGTCCCGGACAGTCTCCGTGACCCGGTTCTTGATCACGGCCGCATCGTGCAATGCCCAATCCTGAGGATCAACCGACCATTGCAGGATGGGCATTTGTTTTGCTCCGGCTACCTGGGCAACGGACTCGCTGCAGCATCCTCCCGGCGGGCGCAGAAAGCGCACCCGGGCATTTTCAGGCAGCAGAGCCAGCGTGGCGGAAATCTCTTCGGCAATGTCCCGGCGGCTCATGGTCTGCATGGAGTTGTGGGAAAATCCGTGGCAGCCCAGCTCGTGGCCTTCTTCCACCATCCGCCGGGCAAGTTCCGGATAGTCTTTCAGCCGGTAGCCGCACAGAAAAAAGGTGGCCTTCACCTGCCGCTCTTTCAGTCCATCCAGCAGTGTTTTGGTAAAGCGGCCGGAGGGGCCGTCATCAAAGGTCAGCGCGACCGAAGGCGCCTGGGCAAAGGCCGGAACCGCCAGAAAAAGCAGCAGCGCGGGGAGAAGAAGCAGCGAGAAAAAACGCCGGTTCACACCATTTCCTCCAATCTGTGAAAGATAGTATTTGACGCACTCTTGAAAATGGGGTATTATAATAAGAAGACTACAAAGGAGGCTCTTTTCATGGAGCTGGTTTGCCCGATTTGCGGCAGCATCCTTTCCCATAAGGAGCGCCGCCTGTGCTGTGAAAATAACCACAGTTTTGATATAGCCCGCCAGGGCTATGTAAATTTGTTGCCCGTACAGCAGAAACATTCTCTGGATCCCGGGGATACCCGGCAGCAGGTGCTGTCCCGGCGTGCGTTTTTGGATACGGGGATGTACGCCCCTATTTTGCAGGCGCTGATCCGGCAGGGAAAGACGCTGGGGCTTTCGGGTACGATGCTGGATGTGGGCTGCGGAGAAGGATACTATTGCGCCAATCTGGCACAGCAGCTGGGAATGGAACTGGTGGGTGTGGATATTTCCAAGGAGGCAGTGCGCTGCGCTGCTGCCAGGTATAAGGGATTTACCTGGCTGTGCGCCACGGCGGCGCATTTGCCGGTACCGGATAACAGTGTGCAGCTGCTTACCAGCCTGTTTGCCCTGACACTCCCGGAGGAATTCCGGCGGGTGCTGGCGCCTGGTGGATATTATTTCCAGGTGCTGGCAGCGGAAGACCATTTGCTGGGTCTGAAAAGCATCATTTACGATACCCTCAGCCATAAGCAAAAGGACACGGTGCCCCAGCTCCCGGGATTTGCGCTGGTGTCCTCTCAGCCGATTGCCTTCCCCATCTCCCTGGAGGGGGAACAGATTCCCCAGCTGTTTTCCATGACACCCCATGTGTTCCGTATAGGAAAAGCCGGGGCGCAGCGGCTGGCGGATACTCAAACCCTTCAGGATCGTGCCAGCTGTGTGCTGAATGTATACCGGGTGCTTGCATAGCTTGCCCCGGAAAGACGGCAACATACTGGAAATTTTTTAAGGAGAATGATCCATGCTTGATAAACTGCATGCCGTTGCCAATCGGTATGAAGAGCTCTGCGCCAAGTCCGAGCAGCCTGATTTTTACGCGGATCCGAAGCTTGCAGCCAAGCTGCTGCGGGAAAAAAATGAACTGGAGCCGGTGGTGGAAGCATTCCGGGCTTACCGGCGGGCACAGCAGGAAATGGAAGATGCCCAGGAGCTGATGGCGGAGCCGGAAATGAAGGAGCTGTGCCAGCAGACCTATGCGCAGGCCAAGGAAGAAAAAGAGCGGCTGTATCAGCACTTGCAGATTCTGCTGCTTCCCAAAGATCCCAATGATGAAAAAAGCGTGATTGTGGAAATCCGTGGCGGTGTTGGCGGGGAGGAAAGTGCCCTGTTTGCCCACAGCCTGTTCCGGATGTACAGCATGTATGCCACGGCAAAGGGATGGAACATCGAACTGATGAATTATTCCGAGACGGAACTGGGTGGCGTGAAGGAAGCGGACTTCGTGATCAACGGCCGGGGTGCCTATTCCCGGATGAAGTATGAGTCCGGTGTCCACCGGGTGCAGCGGGTGCCGGAGACAGAGTCCGGCGGCCGGGTACACACCTCTACAGCAACGGTAGCGGTGCTTCCAGAGATGGAAGAGGTAGATGTGCAGATCAATCCCGGGGATATAGAGATGCAGGTGTACCGTGCTTCCGGTGCCGGTGGCCAGCATGTCAACAAAACCAGCTCTGCCGTCCGCCTGATTCACAAGCCCAGCGGCATTGTGGTAGCCTGCCAGGAGGAGCGGAGCCAGCTGCAAAACCGGGAGAAGTGTATGCGTATGCTGGCCTCCAAGCTCTATGAGCAGGAGCAGGAGCGCCTGGACAGCCAGGTGACCGGCCTGCGGCGCAGCCAGGTGGGTACGGGTATGCGCAACGAGCGGATCCGCACCTACAATTTCCCTCAGGGGCGGGTCACGGATCACCGAATCGGCTTGACCCTGTACCGGATCGATGCCATTATGGACGGAGATCTGGACGAGATCATCAATGCTTTGGCTACGGCGGATCAGGCAGAAAAGCTGAAAAACAGCCAATAAGGAACTGCAAGTTTAGAAATTCCAGGAGGATCATCCATGCAATATATCACTACCTCCCCCCAGGAGACGGAAGCTGTGGGGGAAAAGCTGGCGGAGCTTTTGCGCCCAGGCACCATACTGGCCTACCGGGGAGACCTGGGTGCCGGAAAAACAGCCTTTACCCGGGGATTGGCCCGGGGATTGGGTTACCGGGATATGGTGACCAGCCCCACCTATACCATCGTCAATGAATATCTGGGCGGCCGACTGCCCCTGTTCCATTTTGATATGTACCGCCTTGGATCCGAGGAGGATTTGTGGGACATTGGCTGGGAAGATTATCTGGAGCGGGGTGGTGTTTGCGCCGTGGAATGGAGCGAGAATGTGCCCCAGGCGATGGAGCATGCCATAACGGTGACCATTGAAAAGCTGGGGGATACCACCCGGAAAATTACCATTGGGGGAGGAAGCGAATATGAAGCTCTTGGCCTTTGAGACCTCTGCCAAGGCAGCCTCCGTAGCGCTGCTGGAAGATGGCAAACTGCTGGGGGAGTGCTACCAGAATACAGGCCTTACCCACAGCCAGACCATAATGGTCATGGCGCAGGATTTGCTGGCTCAGCTGGGGCTTTCCGCGCAGGATGTAGATACGGTGGCGGTGGCCGCCGGCCCCGGCTCTTTCACAGGGGTGCGGATCGGCGTAGCCGCGGCAAAGGGATTTGCCTGGGGGTTGGAGAAGCACTGCTGTGCGGTAAGCACGCTGGGTGCTATGGCAGTTGGGCTGGGAGTCTGGCAAGGGTATGTTTGCCCGGTAATGGATGCCAGAAGAAGCCAGGTATACAATTGTCTGTACCATGTTTCTGGTGGAAACTACCAAAGGATCCGGGAGGATCGGGCCATTTCCTTGGAAGATTTGGGGGAAGAATTAAAAAATCTTCAGGAACCGATTTTTCTGGTTGGCGATGGCAGTGTTTTGTGTTATAATACGTTGTTGAAAAGTGTGCCGGGATTGGTTCTCCCTCCGGAGCACCGGATGCACCAGCGTGCCGCCGGTGTGGCGCTGGAAGGCTGGCGGATGGTTCAGCAGGGGCAAACCTGTACGGGTGCCCAGTTGGTGCCGAATTACCTGCGCCTGAGCCAGGCGGAACGGGAGCGGCTGGAACGGCAAAAAAACAACGAGAAATAAAGGAGTACAAAGGTTATGGCAGAAGTACATGTATTGGATCACCCCCTTATTCAGCACAAGCTGGCAATCCTGCGCAGCACGGAAACCCCCGTTAAGGAGTTCCGGGAACTGATTGGAGAAATTTCCGGCCTGATGTGCTACGAGGCAACCCGGAAGCTGCCTCTGAAGGAAGTGGAAGTGCAGACCCCCGTAGCCGTTGCCAAGTGCCACATGCTCTCCGGCAAGAAGCTGGCCATTGTGCCGATTCTGCGTGCCGGTCTGGGTATGGTAGACCAGATGGTTGCCCTGATTCCCTCTGCCAAAATTGGTCACATTGGCCTGTACCGTGACCCGGAGACCCATATGCCCGTAGAATACTACTGCAAGCTGCCGGAAGACATTGCAAACCGTCAGGTGTTTGTGGTGGATCCCATGCTGGCTACCGGCGGCAGTGCCGTAGCCGCCATCGACTTCCTGAAGAAGCATGGCTGCAAGAACATCATTATGATGAATGTCATCGGCTGCCCTGAAGGCGTGAAGGCTGTGCAGGACGCTCACCCGGATGTGGAGATGTACCTGGCAGCTCTGGATGAGAAGCTGAATGAGCATGCCTACATTGTGCCCGGCCTGGGCGATGCCGGCGACCGGATCTTCGGCACCAAGTAAATCCGGATAAAATGTCGCAAGGCGGATTCCCCGGGATGGGAACTGCCCTGCGGCATTTTTTAACAGGAGGAGAATCAAAATGCAGCAGATACAATCCATGTTTGGCTTCCTGGGAATGCTGGGAGGACTGAGTTGGCTTCTGGGAGGCGTTGGTCTGTGGCGGCTGTTTGCCCGGGAAGGAAAATGTGCCTGGGCCAGTCTGGTGCCGGTGTACCGGCAGCATATCCTGTATGGGCTGTGCTGGCAGAGCAAAATGTACTGGTATCAGCTGGCGCTCATTGGCGGAGCCGTGACACTGATCGCCACGGATACAACGGGAATGATGTCCGGAATCGGTATGCTGATGATCCTTGCGGCGATGCTGATGGGGATCTGTGTGAATTTTAAGCTGGCTGCCGCCTATGGAAAAAGCTTCGCTTTTGGCCTGGGGCTGACGGTGTTGCAGCCGGTGTTTTTGCTCGTGCTTGGCTGCTGCGCCTCCGGCAGTACCCAGGCGGCACCCAGGGGCAGAAGACTGGGGTAAACCGGAGAAAATGACGATGACAAAAGGAGAAAATGCGATGCTGCCTTCTTTGAAATGGTTGGAAGACCCGGAGGTATTTCAGGTCAATCGGCTGAATGCCCATTCGGATCATGTGACATATGCCAATGCCGGAGAGTATGCCGCCGGGAAGACTTCTCTGCGTCAGAGCCTGGATGGTACCTGGCGATTCCATTGGAGTGAAAAGCCTGCTGCCCGTCCGGAGAACTTCTGGCAGGAAGGGTATGACGACGGCTGGTTTGACGAGATTCAGGTGCCCGGCCATATGGAGACCCAGGGGTATGACCGGATCCAGTATATCAATAAGCTCTATGATTGGGATGGCCATGCCCAGCTGCTGCCGCCTCAAATCGATTGGGATTTTGACCCTGTGGGAAGTTATGTTACCTGCTTTGACCTGGAGCCGGGACTGCGGGGCAAGCCGGTTTGTATCAGCTTTCAGGGTGTGGAGCAGGCCATGTACCTGTGGCTCAACGGAACGTTTATTGGCTACAGCGAGGATAGCTTTACGCCCTCGGAATTTGATTTGACTCCCTACATCCGGGAGACCGGAAACCGGCTGTGCGTGGAGGTATATAAACGCAGCAGCGCAGCCTGGCTGGAAGATCAGGACTTTTTCAGCTTCAGCGGCATATTCCGCAGCGTATATCTCTATGCCAGACCTGCGGTGGATGTAGAGGATCTGTGGCTGAAAACCAGCCTGGATGAAGACAATACGACAGGCCAGCTGACGGTTCGGCTGGAAATGAACCATCAGGCTTCTGTGCGTCTGACTGTAACCCATCCCCAGGACGGTGTGTGCTATTCCGGGGAACTGGAGTTGCAGGAGCACTCCGGGTATCTCTATAGCCAGAATCTGACACTTCCGGACATCCACCTGTGGGATTATGGCTGTCCTCAGCTATATCAGGCGCTGCTGGAAGTGGAAGGCGGCGGGGTAATCCCCTACGCCATCGGTTTCCGGCGGGTGGAGATCCGGGGAAATCAACTGCTGCTCAATGGCAAAAAGCTGCTGCTCAATGGCGTCAATCGCCATGAGTGGAGTCCCACCGGCGGCCGTTGCATCACCCGGGAGGATATGGACAAGGCAATGGAGATGTTCCACGCCAACCATATCAATGCGGTTCGTACCTGCCACTATCCCGACAGAACAGAGTGGTACCATATGTGCGATCAAAATGGCATTTATGTCATGGACGAGGCCAATCTGGAAACCCATGGTTCCTGGCAGCGGGATATGGCAGTGGATGCCAGCTGGAATGTGCCAGGCAGTCTGCCCCAGTGGGAGCGCTGTGTGGTGGATCGGGCAAACAGCATGTTCCAGCGGGATAAAAACCATGTGTCCATCCTCTTCTGGTCCTGCGGAAACGAGTCCTATGCGGGAACCTGTATCGCGGCAATGGCGGATTTCCTCCGCCGGGAGGATCCCAGCCGCTCGGTACACTACGAGGGCGTATACTGGTGCCGGGAATTTGACTACATCTCCGATGTGGAAAGCCGGATGTATGCAACTCCCGGAGAAATCCGGGAATATCTGGAAAAGGATGGCAAAAAGCCTTACTTAAACTGCGAATATATGCACAATATGGGAAACTCCCTGGGCGGCATGGAAAGCTATGTGCGCCTGGAGCAGGAGTTTGCCAATTACCACGGCGGATTTATCTGGGATTATATGGATCAGGCACTTTGGCAGGATGTGCCCGGTGTGGGGCGTGTGCTGGGCTACGGCGGTGACTTTGGAGAGCGGCAGTCGGACTATGCGTTCAGCGCCAATGGAATTGTCACGGCAGATGGCTGCGAGAAGCCCTGCATGCAGGAAGTGCGCTATTGGTATCTGCCGGAGCAGCAGCGGAAGCGCTGGGATGAGGACAATGCCCGGGCTGCCGCTTCGGTGCAGCCTGTCCGGTTGCCCGGGTACACCCAGGAACTGCGTATTACAAACGGAGATGGTGCCTGGGGCGTGCGGGGAGAGAAATTTGAAATTCTCTTCTCCAAGCTGGCAGGCGGGCCTGTGTCCGTGGTGGTTGGCGGACAGGAATGGCTGTGGCGCTCCCCCCGTCCGGCTTTCTGGCGGGCACCCACAGAGAATGACCAGGGATGCGGATTCCCGCAAAAAAGTGCCATCTGGAACGCGGTGGAAGCCTGGCAGACCTGTACCGGCTGGGAAGTGACCCAGAATACGCCGGAGGCCTTTGCCATCTGCTATACGTATGGGGCTGCGGTCATGCCGGGTCTGGAAACACGTGTAGAGTACCGGGTGAGCCGGGAGGGTGCCATGACGGTCACGGCGGAATATACCGGTGCCGCCGGGCGGCCGCAGCTGCCTCTGTTTGGTCTGCGTTTTGCCACCCCTGCTCCTGTGGAGCAAACCCAGTGGGTGGGCCTGTCCGGGGAGACTTACCCGGATCGATTCAAAGGCGCGGCCTTCGGCACCCACAGGGAAACACCCCATGTCCCCAATTACCTGGTGCCCCAGGAATGCGGAAACCATGCCCAAACCCACAGCGCCAGCTTCACGGTGGGCGGCGCAAAGCTGACGGTGGAAAAGACGCATACCCCCTTCCATTTTTCCGCCGTTCCCTATACCCCCGGCCAGCTGCAGGAAGCCCAGCATACCTATGAGCTGCCTGTCCCCACCCGTACCGTAATTACCCTCTGCTCCGCCATGCGCGGCGTAGGCGGCATCGATACCTGGATGACGGATGTGGAACCGGCATACCACATATCCGCCGAGCAGTCCCACACATTGCAGGTGCGGTTCATTCTATAAAGAAACAGAAAATTCTTCCTGTTACAATAAGCTTCGGTTGGAAGTACAGTATCCAGCTGAAATTTCTGGCTTTTTAACAGGCTGCCCCGTCTTCTACAATCCCCGCAAGGGGATTATGGAAGGCGGGGTTTTTGCAAATCAGGCTCTGGAGCACATAGGCAAAGGCAACAAATGCTGAATCCCCCGCCCTTTTGGGGCGGGGGGACGGGTTCATGTATCAGGAGTTTGCTTTCCACACTGCGTAGAGGGTGACCACTTCATCCATTTCCTGTGCCAGGTTGGCTACCTCGGCTCTGTTCTGGATGTCGGCTTCGGTGGCTTCTGCTTCCAGTGCCCAGCCCACAAAGGTGTAGCCGGTGCGCTTGAAGCTGCAGTTCGGCAGGGTGTATTCCTTGCCGTTTACCTTGCCCTTCTGGTCTGCCATCTTGCCGGAGGTAGCGCCATTGCCATCGAAGCGGATGGTGTACTTGTGGGCGGTTCCGCTCCACTTGGCGTACAGGGTGATGTTGGCAGCCTTTGCGTTGCCCTTGGCATCCTGCGTGGGCAGCTCCTGGACGGGAGTCTTGAATTTGGCATCCAGGTACCAGCCTTCAAACTCCATGCCGGGGCGCTCTGCAGGAGCTTGCAGAGACAGGCCATCCCGGATATTGAAGGTCTTGGGCAGCTCCGTTACCTCCGGAGAGATCACATTTTTGAAGGTGATCTTGTACTCTACAGGTGTCCAGACGGCGTACAGATCCAGCACTGCGCCCTCATCGGTACACAGGTCTTTGAACTTCAGTCTGTTGGCATAAGCCACGCTGCCGTTTTCTTCCGTTGCCCAGCCGGCGAAGGTATAGCCGGTCTTCTTGAAGGCATTGCTTGTCAGGGTGTAGGTCTTGCCGCACAGGAGCTTCGTCATATCCTTCATCTTGCCGGTGGAATTCTCATCGGCGTGGAAGTGGATTTCGTAGCTGTGGGCATTCCAGATGGCGTAGAGCTTGATCTTCTGGCCGTCTCTGTTGGTCAGGTTGGTCAGCACCTTCTCCGGAGCATACGTGGCCTTCTTGGCGCCCTTGTTGGTAGACCAGCCCAGGAAATCGAAGCCTTCCCGTTCCAGCACGGGCAGGGTGAAGCTTTCGTCATAGTTCCGCTTCTCATCTTCCAGAGTCTGGCCGGCACCGTTGCTGTCCAGAGTCAGGGTGTATGCGTTGGGTCTCCACTGGGCATACAGGGTGATCGTGCCGGGCTCTACCAGCAGGTCGGTAACCTTCTGTCTGTTGGTATACAGCACGTCTCCCTCGGGGGTATCGCTCCAACCCAGGAAGGTGTAGCCGTTCTTCTTGAAGGCATTGCTCGTCAGGGTATAGGCCTTGCCGCACAGGAGCTTGGTCATATCCTTCATCTTGCCGGTGGCCTGATTGTCATTCTTATCGAAGTGCACTTCGTAGGAATATGCCTCCCACAGGGCGTACAGAGTGACCTTTTTGCCCTGGGCATTGGCCAGGTTTCTGATTTCTTCACCGGGGGCATACTTGGCCTTACCGGTCTTGGCGGTGCTCCAGCCCAGGAAGGTATGGCCGGGACGGGTCATATTCTCGGGCAGGTTGAAGCCTTCATCATAGGTAAGATCCAGCACCTGCTGCTCATTCTCGCCGCCGTTGGGGTTCAGGGTCAGCGTATAGGTGATGGGTGCCCACTGGGCGTACAGGGTGATGTTGCCTGCGCCGGGCAGCAGGTTTTCCACCTTCTGCTTGTTTTCGTACTCGGTGCCGTCTTCATCCATCCAGCCGGTGAAGACATAGCCGGTACGCTTGAAGCTGTTGGCCGTCAGGGCAACTTCCTTGTTATAGGTCATTGCCTGGGTCTTTGCCTTGCCGGGTGCACCGTTGGGGTCAAAGGTGACGGTGTACTTGGCAGGTGTCCACATGGCGTACAGGGTAACGGACTCGTTGCCCTCCTCGCCGTTTGCCAGGTTCTTTACGGAAGTGCCGGGCTTGTAGGTTTTACCCTTGCCGTTGCTCTGGGTATTCCAGCCGGATACCATCTGGCCGATCTGGGTAAAGGTTCCCTCCGGCAGCGCCTGGTTCCGGTCGTAAGCCGCCAGCACATCCTCCATCTCCCCTTCGCCGCCGTTGGCATCGAAGTGGATGGCGTATGTATTGGCCTCCCACTGGGCATAGAGGGTAATGGTTCCCTTCTTTTCCAGCAGGTTTTCCACGTATTCGCCTTCCGGGATGTCCTCACCGGTGCCGTTCTTTGCCGTATTCCAGCCGACAAAGGTGTAGCCGGGACGGAGGAAGGCATTTTCGGGCAGATTCTGTCCTTCATCATAGGTCATGGTGAGGGATGCCATCTCACCGGACTTGTTGCCGTTTCCGTTGAAGGAAATGGTATACGTGATGGGGGTCCACTTGGCATAGAGGGTGACATCCTCCCGGTTGGTCTTGGGGATGGAAGTTACCTTCTTACCGGAGAAGTCCTCTTCATAGTACCAGCCGCCGAAGGTATAGCCGGTACGGGTGGGGTTCTTTAGCGTCAGAACCTTGTCGAATTCGCAGAATTCTGGATTGGTATGGGATGCAGATTGCACGTATTTGTATGTGATTCGATAGGAAGTCGGATTGAATTGAATCGTTACATCGTTAAAATTGTTGCCATCTGCAATTTTGATTGTGTTCCATGCAGTTTTTGTTCCGTAGAAGCAAATATCCGTCAGACTTGAGCAGGCGTTGAATGCAGACCAGCCAATAGAAGTCAGGCTTACCGGAAATGTGACCTTTTCCAGATACTGACAGTAGTTAAATGCGGCATCTCCAATTATTGTTACATTGTTTGGAATAAAGACTTGCCGCAGTCCGGATTCCTGGAAGCAAGCGGGGGCAATGGCGGAAATTCTGCTGGGCAGGGTGATCTCAGACAAAGAGGTGCATTCACAGAAATCAGGTCAGAGCATTGTTTGAACGCATAGTTTCCAACGGAAGTAACACCATTTTGTAACACTGCTTTGGTGATGTTCAGAGTTTGCCAAGGAGCACTTGTGGAGGTGTAAGAATCCATTTCTCCGGTTCCGGAAATGGTCAGAGTGCCATGCGAATCTACGTTCCAGCGCAGTTTTTCTCCACATTTACCAGAAGTTTTTAGAGGGGTGCTGCAGGAAAGTTTGGCGTTGATCTCCGCATGTGCCGCTGAGAGTGTTATCTACAGCCTGTATGGAAAGACTCTCTTCGCTGGGAAGTATATCCCGATAGGTTTCCTCTCCTTCTGCGACGGGAACATCTTCGGAGGAAAGATTATCGTTGGAAGGACGTGCAGGAGGCTCCTGATCAGTAGACTCTACTGGATAGGTGAAATCGGATGCTTGCGTGGTGGATGGTGCGGTAGAATCCTCAGATTTTGTATTTTCTGCGGCAATACCAATTGTACAGCAAGCAGAAAAGTGAGAACCATGGATAGTACTTTTTTCATAATGTGTACACCCTTTCGTTTGTTTTTAAAAATTATACCATGATATTCAAGAATTGTCTATAATCTACAGAGGGGGAATATTTCAACAATTGCACTTCTTTTAGTTTAAGTCTGTCTATTTGACATGGGGCACATTGGCGCTGTCAAGGCGCTCTTTAAGATTTCCTGAAGATTCCTGTAAGAATATTGACGCTATGGTACGATGGTGCTATACTTTCTGTATTAGTACACTTCATACACAGGAAAAGGAGGCGGCTATGCTACATTTGGATTACCGGGACATTCGTCCGATTTATGCGCAGATTACAGATGGAATCCGCCAGCAGATTTCCGGCGGGGTGTTGGCGCAGGGGGATAAGCTGCCCAGCGTGCGGGAGCTGGCAGTGGAACTTTCCATCAATCCCAATACCATTCAGCGCTCCTACCGGGAGCTGGAAATGGAAGGGTGGATTGCCACGGTTCCCGGGAAGGGATGCTTTGTATGCGGCAGACCCATGGAAGACCCCCGGGAGGAGCTGCGGCTGCTGCATGTATTTGAAGATACGGTCAAGCAGCTTCTGGCGATGGGATACACTCCCCGGGAGCTGTGCCAGCGGATAGAGGAGGGACAGGGACATGTTTGAAATGAGCCATGTGACCAAAACCTTTGGGGAATTCAAGGCGCTGGATGACCTGTGCCTGAAAATCCCCAAGGGCACCATCTATGGTCTGGTTGGCCCCAACGGCGCGGGGAAGACCACAGCCATCCGGCATCTGACCGGCGTTTTGCGGCCGGATGCGGGAAGTGTGACGATGGAAGGGCAGAGAATTGACGAGAATCTGGCGGTGAAGGAGCGAATCTGCTGTGTGGCGGACGAACCCTTTTATTTCCCTTCTGCCAGCCTGGGGGAGATGCAGGGCTTTTATGCGGGATTATATCCCAAGTTTGACAAAAAACGCTTCCGGGAATTGCAGGATGTTTTCCGTCTGCCCCAGCGCAGTCCCATCCGGCGTTTCAGCAAGGGTATGCAGAAGCAGGCAGCGTTTCATCTGGCGCTTTCCACCCATGCCGACTGCCTGATCCTGGATGAACCGGTGGACGGCCTGGATCCTGTTATGCGGCGGCAGGTATGGAGTCTGATTTTGGATGATGTAGCACGGCGTGGAACCACGGTGCTGGTCAGCTCCCACAACCTGCGGGAGCTGGAGGATATTTGTGACCATGTGGGCATCATGCGCCAGGGACATATGATTGTGGAGCGGAGCCTGGCGGATATGCAGGGCGGCACGGTCAAGCTGCAAATGGTGGGGCAATTGCCGGATGGACTGGAGGTGCTGCACCACACCACCTCCGGGCGGCTGCATACCTATATCCTGCGCAGCACGATTCCCAGAGTGCAGGGCGCTATGGAGCGCTCCGGCGCAACGTATTATGATGTTTTGCCTTTGACTCTGGAAGAGATATTCATTTATGAATTGGGAGGTGTGGCCAATGAAGTTGAAGGTTTGCTTCTGTAACAAAACGGTTTTGCGGACGGATATGACCCGCTATACACCGGTCTGGGGTGGGTATACCCTGTTTCTTGCTGTGATGTTCCTGATGAATCTGACGGTTCCCGGGGAAACGCCGGATCAGGTTTACTACGGGATGGTTCGCAACTTCTCCTCCCGGGCGGCACAGATGGTGGCGGTCAATGGCTTGTACGCCCTGATTGTGGTTCAGGCACTGTTCGGGGATATGCTCAATCCCAGACTGTGCAATTCGCTGCATGCTATGCCGGTTACCAGAGATGGCTATTATGGGGCCCATCTGGTGGCGGGACTGCTGTTTGCCTTCGTGCCCAATTTGCTGGTATTTCTCCCGGCTACGCTGATTGTGGGGAGCAAAATAGCGGCGGCACCGCTGATGACGCTGCTGGTAGCCTGCCTGCAATACATATTTTACTTTGGTTCGGCGCTGCTGGCAGTGCAGCTGGCGGGTAACCGGATCGGCATGGCGCTGGCCTATGGCATTGTCAACTTTGTCTCCGTACTTTTTTACTGGTATGTGGCCAAGATTTTTACGCCTATGCTCTATGGCATGCAGATGGAAGGGGCGTGGGTGGATAATTTCTGTCCCACAGTGGCAATGTACCGGGGAAGCTATTTCTCCCCGCTGTACCACGAGGTGTATACGTCATCGTATACCCTCTGTTTTGACGGGGTATGCATTGGTACCCTGTGGAAAAAGGCGGCGGTTTGCGCCGGAATCGGCCTGGTATGTATGGCTGCCGGACAGCTGCTGTACCGCCGGAGAAAGCTGGAATCAGCCGGAGATCTGATGGCATTTTCCTGGCTGCGCCCCGTGTTTCTGGTGCTGTATACGCTGATGGTGGGGGCATTTTTCCACCTGATCAGCCAGCAATACGCCCAGGGAAGCCTTTCGGAGTATTTCTTTGTACCCATTGGTCTGCTGGTAGGCTATGTGACGGGTATGATGCTCCTGCGCCGTACCAGCCGGGTATTCCGCAAACGGATGATTATTCCCTTTGCCTGTATTGTGGGCGTGTGCGTTTTGGGTGTGGCGGCTATCTATACGGATGTGTTCCACATGATCCGCTGGGTGCCTGAAAGCCAGGATATCTCCTATGTCCGTCTGGAGGCGCTGGGAAGCTACGGCGGTATCGGCGGCGATGTGGGCGGCACAAGTCTGGTTCTGAACCAGCCGGGGCAGGTGGAAGATGTTCGGGCATTCCACATGGGTGCATTGGAAAACTGGCAGGAGGAAGTAAAGAACAGTATTTTGCAGGATGCGGATGGCTATTGGACTCCCGGAAATACCTGCAACATAATGCTGGAATATCACCTGAACAGCGGCCGGGTGGTGCACCGCCGCTATCCGCTGGACAGGAAGAATGTGGCAATCCGGCAGATGATTCCTTATCTGTCCACACCGGAGCTGGCCTGGGGATTCAGCGAAAAGGAGCTGTGCCGGGTGGTTTCCGGTGCGGAGCAGGCGCTGTTCTATTTCGTTGGGGAAACAGCATCGGAGGAATACAATCTGGTGCAGATTGGCGCGGATATGGATGGCCTGGCCAGAGCAATACTGGCAGATTTCCGGGCAGGGAACATCCTGACCTATTCCTTCCGGACAGATTCCAATCAGACTCAGGGAAAAACCATTTGCGGCAACCTGGATATATCCCGCGAAACCCCGGAGGGAGAATACCAGTGCGTCTGGATGACCGTTTATCCGGAAAATACCAATATTTTGGCATATTTGGAAACGTATATTGGCTCAATTTCTGAATATTCCTGGTAAAAACCGGAAGTCTGCGCAGCAGAAAGCGAAAAACGGTATTCCGGCAGATGTTCATAAAGCAAGTGGAGCGTATCGGCACGGATATGCTCCACTTCAGTTTATAAAAAAGTCTCCCTGGATTGTCAAGCCAAGTGCCTTAAATTCATTTTTATCCATTTCTTTCCCGGGGAGACTGTGCTATAATAGAAAAAAAGTGCCTTCTTATGTGAGGCGGGAGTGGAGAAAAGGAAAATGGAAGAAATATTGCGTGCCCACGCCGGGCGGTATCCGCTTATGGAGCCGACGGATGGAGTGAAGCTGCTGTATCAGAGCGAATTTGCCGGAGGACATATGATCCGCTCCGCGGAATCCTGCCTGGAATACCTCCGGCGGGAGTATGCTCAGGTGACCAGGCGGGAGATTCCACTGCTGGAGGATTTGGGGGACGGCATTCTTCGGGTGCATCTGGCGGCGCTGGAGCCGGATATGCTGGAGGCGTTGGGGCAGGCATTTCTTCGCTCTGCCCAGCTGCACCAGGGGCGGCAGGAGCGGTTTCTGGAAAAACTGGATCTTCTGCGCCAGCTTACAGGTCAGGGGCTGTTTGCGTTCGATTCCCGGGCGCTGGAAGCGTATCTGGGGGAGTATGCCCGGCAGGGGTACCCGGCGGTATCTCACAGTCAGCGCTACAGGCAGGCATACAGCCCGGCCTATCGGGTTGTGCGGGCGGATTGCATTCCCTGGTGAAATATGGTATAATCATTCGGCAGTTTCCCGAGAAGCTGCCAAAGAAAAGAAGGAGTAAATAATGCTATGACAATTTTACAGTCTTTGCTGTTTTTTGCGGTCAGCCTGGGTGCCTCGGTGGTAGGGGCCATCTGCGGCATTGGCGGCGGCGTGATTATCAAGCCCACGCTGGATTTGTTTGGCTGGGCCAGCGTTTCTACCATCAGCTTCCTGTCCGGCTGCACGGTGCTGAGCATGAGCTGCTATTCCGTAGGCAAGTCTATGCTCAGTGGGGATAAGGCAGTGGATGTGAAGACCGGTACCCCTCTGGCTATTGGCGCTGCCATTGGCGGTGTGGTGGGAAAGCAGATGTTCACCGGTATCAAGGCAATGTTTGCAAGCCCCAATACGGTTGGTGCGGTACAGGCTGCCTGCCTGGCCGTGATCACACTGATGACGCTGATCTATTCTGTGAATAAGGGGAAGATCAAGACTCATCGGGTGAAGAGCGCCTTTGTGTGTGTGCTGATCGGTCTGGTTTTGGGCATCAGTTCCAGCTTCCTGGGGATTGGCGGCGGCCCGATCAACCTGGTGGTGCTGTATTTCTTCTTCAGCATGGATACCAAAACTGCGGCGGCCAACAGTCTGTACATCATCCTGTTCAGCCAGGCTGCCAGCTTCCTGATGACCCTGGTCACCAAAACGGTTCCGGAATTCACGGTGGTGACTTTGGCGCTCATGGTAGGCGGTGGTATCCTGGGCGGCGTGATCGGCCGAAAGCTGAATAAGCGTCTGACCAGTGAAACCGTGGACAAGCTGTTCATCGGCCTGATGTGCGTGATTATTCTTATCAGCTGCTACAATATCTGGCAGTATTCCATGTAATCTCCTTTCCTGCCCTGAAAAGTAAGGGCAGGAAAAAATACATAACCCCGGGGACGGCGTGATGTGTGTCATGCCGTCCCCGGGGTTTTAAAATGCGTCGTTACACTGGCCGGCGCCGCTTTCTCAGGGTGGCCAGTGCCAGGGTGCTTATGGTGGCAATCCACAGGGCGAAGGCGGGATGGGAAGTGTCTCCGGTGGCAGGGGGTTCTTCCAGAATGTTCCAGCTGAGAGTTTGCCAATCCATCTGCCCCTGCCGGGACAGATCCTCCGGAACTGTCAGGGTGAAGTGGAGGGTGATTTTCTGCTCCGGGGCGTAGGCACCCAGATAGATCCAGGCTACGCTGCCCAGTTCGCCGTCAAAGATGGGATCACCGGCGCTGATTTGCAGCCGCAGTTTGGAAAGACTCTCCGGTACCTCCGGGCAGGCCAGGTACAGCCGCCCCCCGCCTTGGCTGTACAGGATGCCCTGCTCTTGCAGCTGCTCCCCCGGTACAATGGCCAGAGCGCTGCCAAAGAGCCGGGGCAGGGGTGTTACGCCGTCGGAAGCATACAGTGCCCCCTGATGTACGCCGGATGCCCGGACGACGGGAGTCAGAGAAAGGAGCAGACAAAGTACCGGAAAAAGAAACAGTCGTTTCATATTCATTCCCTCCCAATATGGTTTTACCCGCCCATTGTAGCATTACGGGGTGGGTTCTTTTTGCTGCTTTCTGCGGGGGATTTACAAAAAGTTTACATGGAAAATGGTGGAATTTTCAGCTCTTTTTCAGGGTGGATGGCTACAATGCACCTGTAGTAAAATCGCCTTTTTATGAACGAAAATCAGGAGGGATCTGTTTTGATAGAGGTGAGCCATTTAACCAAACGCTATGGCACCCATACGGCGGTGAAGGATCTTTCGTTTACCATCCCATCTGGCCAGATTTATGGCTTGCTTGGCCCCAATGGGGCGGGAAAGTCCACAACGATGAATATCCTTACCGGCTGCCTGGCGGCCAGTTCCGGGGAAGTGCGCATTGACGGTGTGGATATATTTGAGGAGCCGATGGCGGCCAAGCGCCGCATGGGATACCTGCCGGAGCAACCTCCCGTGTATATGGACAGAACACCCCGGGAATATCTGCGCTTTGTAGCCGGGGCAAAGGGGCTGGCCGGCGTTGGCCGGGAGCTGGAACGGGTGATGGAGCTGACGGGGATTGTGGAAATGCAGGACCGGCTGATTCGCAATCTGTCCAAGGGTTACCGCCAGCGGGTGGGGATTGCCCAGGCCATTCTGGGTGATCCGGATACCATTATTCTGGATGAGCCGACGGTTGGCCTGGATCCCAAGCAGATTATAGAGATCCGGGAGTTGATCCAAAAGCTGGGGAAGAATAAGACCGTGATTCTCTCCAGCCATATTCTCAGTGAGGTGCAGGCGGTTTGCGGCACCATACTGATCCTGTCCAAAGGAGAACTGGTGGCCTGTGACACACCGGAAAACCTGGAAAAGCGCCTGAGCGATCAGGCGGCGGTGGAGCTGGAAGTGCTGGCACCTGCCCGGGAGGTGGCACACATTTTGCAGACCATAAAGACACAAAGCCTGACAGCTCTTGGGGAGGAACGTACCCGGGTCTGTGTGGAAGGAAAGAAGACGGAGCTGGATAAGCTGTGCCGGGAGCTGTTTTTCCTGTTTGCCCAGGCAGGTAAGCCCATTGTGCGCATGGTACCCACCCATGCCAGTCTGGAGGATATTTTCCTGGAGCTGACAGAGGGGAAGGAGGAAAAACTATGAAGTCCGTATACCTTCACGAGACGGCATCGGCCTTTACCGGCTTGACTGCATATGTTTTCAGCGGTTTTTTGCTGCTGTTTGCCGGCATTTATACTCTTGCGTACAATATTGATATGGGTGTTGCGAATTTTTCCTATGTGCTGCAAAATATCAGTTTCCTGTTTCTGATTATTGTTCCCGTGGTGACCATGCGTGCGGTGGCGGAGGAACGCAGGCAAAAAACTGACCAGCTTCTCTATGCTTTGCCGCTGAGTATGGCGGATGTGGTGGTTGGCAAGTATCTGGCGCTGCTTACCCAGCTTTTGTTCCCGGTGGCGATTCTATGCCTGTATCCGCTGATATTGAATGCCTTTGGTCAGGTGCCTATGGCGGAAGCGTACAGTGCCATTGTCGGATTTTTTTTCCTGGGGGCGGCGCTGCTGGCTATGGGGCTGTTTGTTTCCGCACTGGCGGAGAGCCAAAGTGTGGCAGCGGGGCTGTGCTTTGTGGTTATGCTGCTGAGTTACTTCCTGACGGCTTTGGCAGACTTGATTCCCGGAACGGCTGTCGCTTCTTTGCTGGCCTTTGGGGGTACCATTCTGGCACTGGGAGGCGGCGTGTATGCCATGACCAAAAGCGGTGTGTTCTCGGCGGTGATAACCATGCTGGCATTGGCGGCCAATCTGATGGTATATGCCTGGCGGCCGGAGCTGTTTGAAGGACTGTTTGCCACGGTGATGCGTAAGCTGTCCCTGTTTGACCGGTTTTATGCGTTCATAACCGGTGTGTTTGACTGGACAGCGATTGTATATGATGCTACGGTGGCGGTATTCTTTTTGGTTATGACCGTCCAGGTTATGGAGAAACGGAGGTGGAGTGAATGAAAAAGCCGGATTTTTCCCGGCTGCGCAGCCGCTCCTTCCGGGCGGGTGGCTATGGTATTTTGGTCTGTTGCCTGGCACTGGCCATCGGAGTTCTGGTGAACCTTCTGGCGGCAGCATTGCCGGAAAACCTGACCCACCGGGATGTTACCCAGCAGAAGCTCTTTACCCTTTCGGAACAAAGCGAAAAGCTGCTGGATGGCTTGCGGGAGCAGGTGACGATTTATTGGGTGGTACAGACCGGGCAGGAGGACGATGCTCTGGAGCAGCTGCTCCATGCGTACCTGGCCGGGGGAGAGAACCTTACCCTGGTGCAACGGGATCCGGATGTGTATCCAGATTTTCTGGGAGGGTACGGGGTTACCCAGGGATACAACAATTCCCTGGTGGTGGAGTCGGACAAGCGATACCGCTATGTCAGTTATTCCGATATTTACAGCTACGATACCTCGTCCTATTATACCACCGGCCAGTATGAGATGGTGTTTGCCGGAGAGCAGGCCATCACTGCGGCCATCAGCTATGTCACCGGAGAGCAGGTCGGCATTGTGTATACCACCACCGGCCATGGAGAGGCAACCCTGGGAACCACCTTTTCGGATGGAATCCGCCAGAGCAATATGGATTTGGAAGAGTTGAATCTGCTGACGGTTCAGGCGGTGCCGGAGGATGCCGGGGTGGTGCTGATTCACGCACCGGAGCGGGATTTTACCCAGCCGGAGCTGGAGGTGCTGGAAGAATATCTGGAAAATGGCGGCAGCCTGCTGTATATCTCCCAGCCGTCCCGCAATGAAGCATCGGAAAACCTGGAAGCCTTGCTGGCGAATTATGGAATCACCGCCAATCCCGGCATTGTGGTGGAGGGAAACGGAAATTACTACGCTATGGGACTGCCCTACTGCCTGATGCCGGATATAGAGTCCCACGCCATTACCAATCCTCTGGCTGATGGCAATTACTATTGCATGCTCCCCCTGTCCCAGGGGCTTACGGTGGCGGCGGATCTTCCGGAGGATGTATCGGCCAAAGCACTGCTTACCACATCCAGCCGGGCGTTTTCCAAGCTGACGGGGTATGATATGGAGTCTTTCTCCCGGGAAGAGGGGGATGTGGATGGCCCCTTTGCCCTGGCGGCAGTTTCGGTGAAGACCCTGGAGGATGGCCTGGAAAGCCGCCTGGTTTGGATCGGTTCCTCCGGCATTACAGATGAGCAAACCAATTTGCAGGTGTCCGGCGGGAATCTGGACTTCTTTTTAAACAGCCTGAGCTGGCTGTGCGATCAGGAGGACAGTGTGAGCATCCATGCCAAGAGCCTGGGTGTCAGCTATCTGACGATGTCTGACACCACGGCCAATATCCTGACCATCGTGCTGGTGATTCTGGTGCCGCTGCTTATGCTGACCATCGGCCTGTGGATCAGCATACGGAGGAAACGCAGATGAAACGGAAAAAGACAATTATTATGCTCGTTGCCCTGTTGGCAGTGCTGGCGGTGACCCTGCTGGCGGTGACGTTGCTCCCACAGGAGAAAAAGGACACGGAACCCCGGGAAGACAGCCTTGGGCTGGATACCCAAAGTCTGACTTCCTTAACCCTGGAGGACATGACTTTTGAAAAAGAAGGGGAGAACTGGGTTTATGCCGGGGATGAGGCGTTTCCTCTGGATCAGGAGAAAATAACCGATATGCTGGAAGCCCTGTCTTCCATTTCACTGACCAGAACCATTGAACAGCCCGCTTCTCTGAAAAGCTATGGCCTGGATACACCCCGGTGTACTGTGCGGGCGGGGGACTGGACGCTGAAAATCGGCAACGACGGAGCCATGAACGCTGGACGGTATTTTTCCATCGGAGACGGCAATGTGTATATTACGGGGCAGGATATTTTGTCCCCATTCCGCTACACGCTGCTGGAACTGGTGGATATGGAAACCGCACCCTACATGCAGACGCTTTCCTATGTGTGTTTGGAACGCCAGGGAGAGGATACACTGCTCCTGGAAAACCGGCAGGGGGAAGGGCTGAGCTACAGCCCGGAGTATATCTGGTTCCGGAACGGCCAGGCGCTGGATACCGAGAAGACGGAGACGTTGATCCGCCGTGGAACGGATATGCTCTGGCAGGGTTGTGCGGCCTATCGGGTGGAGGACTTGGCGGTGTATGGATTGGACACACCCACATTGCGCATGACCATCGGCTATGAATCCGGAACCTATATTCTGGAAGTGGGAACGGCGGTCAGCGGAAAATACTATGCCCGGATGAACGGAACAGGCTGCGTATATTGGATGGACGCAACGGATGTGAATGCCCTGCTGGAGGCAGATCCAGGTGATTTGTACCCCGGAGAGGTGCTACTGATGGATTGGGATACGGTGCAGTCCGTCACGGCAGAACTGGCCGGGGAGAGCTGGCAGTTTACCGCCGCCTCCCGGCAGAAGCAGAGCCAGGAAGCGGCGGAAACGGTACAGGAGGGCGAACAGGAGACATACTGGCTGGAAAGCGGCAGGGAGGTGGCGCTGGCAGCGGTGCTGGAAAGCCTGACGGATATGGAGCCAATGGCGTCGGCGCAGGGGCTGCAGCCGGAACGCAGTCTGGAATTGCGTCTGACCATCTGCCGCTCCCAGTGGCCGGATCTGGTGGTGTGCTTTTATCGGCACACCGCCCAGGAAAGCCTGGTCACGCTGGATGGAGAACCCATGGTAAAGGTAAGCCGAAAAGATGCCGTCGCCCTGGCAGAAGCCATTACCGCCCTGGTGCTGGCGGAATAACGGATGTCTGAATCACACAACGCCCGGCTCTTGCGCAGAGTCGGGCGTTGGTGTAGGATTGGGGCGGCCTCACCAGGAGACCGCCCCAATAAAGTTTATGAAATTACATTTCCGTTCCGTCGGGGTGGAACAGAGGCAGGGGCTCCAGATAGAGGATGTCTTCCCGATCCTTGGCTTCTCCCTCTGCCAGGATGGCCATACGGCCGCAAATCTCGCCGCCGGCCTTTTCAACCAGGGCTTCCAGAGCCTTCAGGCTTTCGCCGGTGGAGATCACATCGTCCAAAATCAGGATCTTTTTGCCGTTGATCAGCTTGGCGTCTTCGCCGTCTAAATACAGGTGCTGTTCCCGGTCGGTGGTGATGGAGCGGACGGATACGCCGAAGGTATCCCGCATGTAGAGCTTGGAGCCCTTGCGTGCTACGAAATACTTCTTGTCTCCGGCCTGGCGCGCCATTTCATGTGCCAGAGGAATGCCCTTGGCTTCGGCAGTGATGATGTAGTCATATTCAGGGGCCTTTTTCAGAAGATCCCGGGCACAGGCCACAGTCAGCTCCTGGTCACCGAAGATGACAAAACCGGCGATATACAGGTTTTCGTTGACCGGGCAAAGGGGAAGATCCCGTTCCAGTCCTGCAATGTGCATATGATAGTACATGGAAGAACGCTCCTTGTCTATTTTAAGATATTCTTATTATACCCCTGTGTATAGCAAAGGTCAAGATAAAATCCCCGCCGGGCAGCGCCCAACAGGGATTTTTGTGGATTATTTGTGCAAAGGTTCCGGCATAACGCCCCGGTTGGAGATGGTCTTGGGGGTGATTTCTCCGGCTTTCATCAGAGCGTCCTTGGTCAGGATGGGGCCTACCAGCTCATAAATCAGTACGGAGAAGAGGACGATATTGCGGATGATGCTTCCCTCCGCACCGAAGTCGGCGGCAACCGTGGCAGACATGCCCAGGGCAACACCGGCCTGGGGAAGCAGGGTGATGCCCAGGTACTTGCATACGGTCTGGGGGCATTTGGTCAGCCGCGCGCTGACGCTGGCACCGATGATCTTACCGGCAGAGCGCATCAGAATATACACAAGGCCGATGCCTACAACGGCGGAGCTGGCAAATACCCGCAGATCCAGCTCCGCACCGGAGAGTACGAAAAACAGCACGTACACGGGGCCGGTCCAGCGGTCGGTACGGTACATGATTTCTTCGGAGAAATCGCAGAGGTTGCAGAATACGGTGCCGCACATCATGCACACCAGCAAAGAGGAGAAACCTACGCTGATGCCGTTGGCAAAATCGAACTCTACTTTGGAAAAAGCGGTGCACAGGAATACGAAGGCTACAGCCAGGCTCAGCCGCTTGGAGCGGGAATTGAAGAACTTTTCTACAATGCTGAAAATCCAGCCCAGAGCTGCGCCCATAGCCAGGGAGGCGACAATTTCAATGGCGGGGTTTACAACAATGGATATGAGATTCACGGCCCCAGCGCTGAGTGCCCGTGCCACACCGGTGGAGATGGCAAAGACGATCAGACCCACCGCATCATCCAGAGCAACGATGGGCAGCAGGATGCTGGTAAGGGGGCCTTTTGCCTTGTACTGATTGATAACCATCACCGTGGCGGCAGGGGCAGTGGCGGTGGCAATGGCACCGAGGATGATGCAGGTGGAAACCGGCAGAGTGTCTCCCAGGAACAGGTGCAGCACCAGCAGGGCGACATCCACAAAAATAGTGGCGGCCAGAGCCTGCACAATGGCGATGATGGTAGCCTGACGGCCGATGTGCTTCAGGTCTTCCAGGCGGAATTCACTGCCGATGGAGAAGGCGATAAAGCCCAGGGACACATCACAAATCAGACCCAGATCTTCCACAAATTCAAAGCTGGGCAGACCCAAATAGGGAATTCCCAGAGCGCCCAGACCCAGCGGGCCGATGAGCAGACCGGCAACGAGATAGCTCGTTACGTCCGGAAGGTTGAAGCGGGAGGTCAGACGGGATAAAAACAGTCCGGCAAACATAGCCAGACCGATGGCAAGCAAAAATTCCATAAAAATGCCTCTTTTCATTAGTGTCACATTTTGCATGGCTTATTATATCACCCCAAACACCGGATGCAAGGCGTGGAATCCACAAGAATTCAGCATTTTTCACAAATAAAATTGTGAACATTTATGGAATATGCTGATAGGGCACCTGTGTATCCTATTGCATTTGCCAATTGTTGGATATATAATATAAAAAAGCAGAAAAGGAGCTTTATATGGAAACAAATTTCTTTGAAAACTGGTTTGCCGGTGCCGGCGGCAGCTTCCTGGACAGCGCAATCAAAACTGCCCTTACTTTGGCAATCGGAATGGCGCTCATCAAACTGGTGCTGCGTTTTTTGAAAACCACCCTGGAAAAATCAAAACTGGAAAAGGCAGCCCACAGCCTGATTCTTTCTTTGGCCAGGGTCTGCCTGTATGTGCTGCTGAGTTTGAGCGTGGCGGCGGGACTGGGGATTGATGTAACCGGTGTGGTGGCGCTGGCCAGTGTGCTGACTCTGGCTGTTTCTCTGGCGCTGCAAAATATGCTGACCAATGTGCTGGGCGGTTTTACGCTACTGACCACCCACCCCTTCCACTCCGGGGACTATGTAGACATTGGAGATCAATCCGGAACAGTTACATCCATCGATATGAGCTATACCCGCCTGGTCACGCCGGACAACAAGGTGGTGTGTATTCCCAACAGTACGGTTTTGGCCTCCCAGGTGGTGAATTATTCCGCCAACGATACCCGGCGGGCGCAAATTCAGGTGAATGCCAGTTATACGGTTCCCACCCAAAAGGTGATCGATGCCTTGGTGCTGGCGGCCACGGTGGACAATGCCCTGCTGGATCCGGCCCCCTTTGCCGCGGTAAACAGCTATGGGGACAATGCCATCTCCTACACGCTGCGCTTCTGGGCGAAGACAGAGGACTTCTGGAGCGTGTACTATACAGTCAACCAGCGGATCAAGACAGTATTTGACGAGCAGGGGATTGAAATGACCTATCCCCATGTGAATGTACACATGCGCTGAAAACTCACTATCCTCTCCGGCGGGCAGCCTGCTCTGCCCGGGCGACGGTGATCAGCCGTTCCTGGCTGTAAGCGAAGAGGCGGCGGAAAGCCTGGCAGTGGACATTGTGGGGCTTGTCGCCGGGAAGCCAGTCGTTTTTGCAGCCGCCGTTGCACAGAATTTTCCAGGGACAGGAGGCACATTCTTCCGGCTTTTCGCTGCCCCAGGCAAGGAAATCCTGTGCCTTCTGGCCGGTGAGCAGGGATTCCAGGGAGTCTTCCCGCAGGGAACCCAGCTTCCAGTTGTCCAGGGCGAAAAAGTCGCAGGGGTATACAGAGCCATCTGCTTCCACCAGCAGATACTGTCCGCATTTGCCGCAGGTGGAGCAGGTTCCGCCCTGGTCACCCAGCAGAAGGTGGACATAGTTTTCAAACAGGCGGATGCTGCAGTAGTCTCCCGCTGCCCAGTCCTGGTACCACAGGTCGAACAGCCGGCACAAAAAGCTGCCGTATTCCTCCGCTGTGACGGACCAGATTTGCCCGCCCCGTTCCTGGGCGATGGGGTCCAGACAGGCGATAAATTGCAGATACCTTGCCCCCAGATTCTTTAAGGTCTTGTAGGCCTTTTCCGGATTCCGGGCGCAGTGTCCGGTTACTACGCACAGCACGTTTACATCTACGTTGTGATTTTGCAGCAGCCGCAGCGCCTTTACGGCTCTGCTCCATGTGCCATCTCCCTGGGGGGTCACCCGCCAGAGATTATGGTTTTCCCGGAACCCGTCTATAGACAGACCAACCAGGTAGTGCTCCCTGTGGAAAAACTCCGCAAAGGATGCGTCCAGTTCCATACCGTTGGTTTGGATGGAAAAACGCAGCTGTACCCCATCGGGACAAGCAAGGCGCGCCTTGCCTGTAAAGCTTTGGAACCAGGCCAGCCCCACAAGGGTGGGTTCTCCGCCCTGGAAAGTGAACTGGATGCTGCCTCCGGGGGAAATGGTGGAAAAGGCCTGGGTCAGCAGAAGATCTACAGTTTGCTCTGACATCAGCCCCATATTTCCAAGCTGCCGGTTGGCAGCCTCGTCGGCATAGAAGCAGTATCGGCATCGCAGTCCGCACAGACTGGAAGCAGGCTTGATAAGAAAGGTGAGGCAGTGCATGACGGGCATCTCCTTTGCGTCAAATAGTGGCGGGCAAGGAGAATGAGCCTCCCGGAAGAAAAGCAAACCGGGAAAAACATAGTCACACTTGCCAAAATTCTTGAGTTATAGTATACTACTTTTATACAGGAATTGCAAGAAGGGTGGCGTTCCCCCGGAAGCCGGAGAAATCTGGTGCTTCCGGAATATGTTGCCATTCAGAAAAAAGGATGTGGAGCTTTCATGAAAAAAGACATTCCGCAGTACAAACGTATAGAGCTGGATCTGTCCGGAAAAATCTCCGGAGGATATTACAACTGCGGCGACCTGCTGCCTACGGAGCAGGAGCTGGAGCAGCAGTACGGGGTATCCCGGGTGACCGTGCGGAAAGCGCTGGACAATATGGTTGCCAATGGTCTGCTTACCCGCACACCCCGAATCGGTACGGTGGTAAAGGCCACGTTCATCCCGCCGATCAAAGAGACGGGGCTGTGCAGCTTTACCGATGAAATCACCGCCATGGGGATGACACCCCGCACGACGGTGGATGATTTTTGCATCATCAAAGCCACCCCCGGCATTGCCAAGCTGCTGGAACTGCCGGAGGGTTCCCGGGTGTATCATTTCCACCGCAGCCGCTATGCGGACGACCGGATCATGATGCTGGAAAATACATATATGTCTGTGGATCTCTATCCGGATATTTCCATTCAGGCGCTTACGGAGTCCAAGTACGGGTATTTTAAGAAGGTGAGAGGTATGCCTCCTGCCTCCAATGAGCACACGGTCAAGCCGGTGCTGCCCACCCCGGAGGAGGCGGAAGCCTTCGGCATCGATGTTCAGACACCCATCATCCGGGTGGTGAACATCACCCGCTTTGCCGACGGGCAGATTATGGACTACACGGAAAACACCATGAATTCCCCCCATTACCAGCTGCGGTATCTGAAACAGTACAAAGGATAATAAACACGCAGGCGCGCATCGCTTCTTTTGGAAGGATGCGCGCCGTTTTGTTTACCTGCAAACAATGGGGCTGCTCCAGGCGATGTCCCCATTTTTCTGCCATACCCGCAGACGGTATTGACTCCCCGGGCAGAGTTCCAGGGAATCCCGGATGTTCAGCAGCCAGGCACGTTCCGGTGCGGCCTTGCGCACCCGGAACTTGAAAGCGCTGTGCCAGATGAAGTCGTCCCGATAGTGGTGGGCATCCGGATACTTGGCATAGACCATTTTCTCCGCCTCTTCGTACTGACCAAAGAGCATGGAATCCTGCAGCAGCCGGCAAACGGGGAGAGGGTAGTCTTTTCCATCCACCGTCAACGTCAGGCAGTCGTCCATATGCCCTTCCACTTCGAAGATAAAGCCCTCCCGCTTGGTTTGGCTGGGTCCCATCCACTTGCCGGACTCAGTTTTCTGGCTGGTGGTCAGGCTGAAGCGGCAGCACCGGTCATCCTGGTGGGTGATGGCCTGGCCGAAACTGTTCCACAGTTTTTCCACACTGACGAGCTTCCCGGGAACCTGCAGGGCGCCGTCCCAATGCTTGATCGCGGCTTCCGGGAAGTCCTTGGTGTCCGCACCCCAGCCAAATTCCACTTCAAATTTGAAGCGGAAGGTTTCGGGCAGGGCAGTTCGTTCCCAGGTGCCGGAATGGACATACATTTTTTCCAGAATGTTGTCCCGCAGCAGTTCAATGCGGTCTACCGCATTGGTGCCTTCCACCTGAATGTTCAGTTCCCGGCATCCAGGTGCGGCGATGCCGCCCATGGGTACACCGGCGATGGAAAAGTCCAGACCAATTCGGCTCCGGCTGACACCATAGGTTCTGCGGTTGCGCAGGGCTTCCCAAATGTCCTGTTTGCTGGGGCTTTCGGCCAGCACGCACATCATGCCGTGGCTGCTTTCTCCGGGGACGGCATGGTTGTCTCCGGAGGCGATGATACCAATGTGATGCCCGCAGCGGGTACCGGCTTCATAGCTGGTGGAGCCAACCCGGGGGCCCATATGCACATGCCTGTCCATACCGAAGGGGCCGTCGTCGTTTTCGCTGCTTCCGTGGCTGGAATAGATCTCCGCTATGGGAGAAAATTCCGGGTCGTGGGTTTGCCAGTTTTTGCCCCGGCTGGTGATGCGGTAAGCCATGTGGTGAGGTACAGCGATGGCCTGATATTCGGATAAAGCATCCCGCAGAGCCTGGTATTTCCGGGGGTGGAGGATGGGGGCATCGTTTTCCAGGAAGAATACATTGTGGTCGCCGTCACTGCCGTCGCCCTGCCATTCATAGCCCATAAACAGAGGCCAGCCTTCTTCCTCGGCCTTGCGTGCCAGAGCACGCACCTGCTCCCAATCTGCTTCATAGTCACTCTGGGGGATGGTATCCTCCAGCCCGGCACCGGAGTCTGTATGCCGCAGGGCGAAAGGATAGTAGGCGATGGGCCAGAAGTCCATAACCTGTTTGGCATGCGTATACCACCGTGCCAAATCCTCCATCTGGTTGTGGTGAATATTGCTGTGCATGTCAGCCCAATAGCGATGTAGGTTCATGATGCTCTCCTTATCATTCCTCTTCCACTTCATCGTCGTCCAGAGAAAGTGGGACAAATTTCAGCATGCTTTCCTTGCCGGCGTTCAGCGCTTCCTCTGCCAGTGCCTCCAGGGAGGATCCCATGGCTCGCTCCATGGCAGCGCTGAGAAGCATCGGTGCGTTTACACCGGCCAGAACCTCCGAGGCACCGGAGCGCTGGAGTTTCAGGCGCATGGCAACATTGAAGGGGGAGCCGCCGGGAAGGTCGCAAAAAACCAGCACACCTTCGCAGCTGCCATCCAGCTCATCCCAGGCGGCGGACAGATTTTCCGTCAGCGTCTCAATGGAGTCTGTGGGCACGAAGGGAACGGCCTTGCAGCATTCCTGGCTGCCGGCGATGAGGGTGACTACCTCCAGCATCCCCGGGGCAAAGCCACCATGGCCGGTTACGATGATTCCAATCATAGTCTTCCTCCTTACAGCTGTCCCAGCAGGTCAGCGGCGGAGTCGTTGGGAACCATCTGAGTGACAATTTTAACCCCTTTTTCTCCAAGAAACTTGAAGTTCTCAATGTCCTGTTCGTTTACATTGACTGTGCGGCCGACATTTTTGCAGTTGCCACGCACACTCATATTGCCTACGGTCACGCTGCCAAAGCCGGTAAATCCTGCCTCATAAATCTGACGCAGGGAGGCAGGGTTTTTCATCACCATAAAAATGCGCTCGCCGGTGTATTTTCCGCTGCTCAGATTTTCCGCAGCCTTTCTGGGAGAGAGAATGGACAGCTTCACCCCCGGAGGACAGGCCATCTTCAGTGCCATTTTCTGAATATCGTCTTTGATGGCGGCGGCATCCACCACCATAATGCGGCTGGGATGCAGGTGCTGTGTCCAGGCAGTGGCGACCTGACCGTGGATCAGCCGCTCATCGATTCGAATGTTTACAATTTCCATAATGATCTCCATTCCGCACAGGTAAGCTGTGCTTTTAGCGTTTGGTTCCAAGACTTACGTAATCTTCGGCATTTTTGCTGCTGGCCTGCATGCACTCCCGGCGGTTGACCTTCCAGTTGGGCTGGATAGGAATCTGCCCTTGCAGCAGGGGATCCCGGGTGCGGGTCATATGCTCCAGAAGCGTCTGCCGCAGCTGGGTGGCGATCTCTTCCAGAGAAGGATCGGCAATCAGATTGTTTCGCTCCGCCGGGTCGTAGAACAGGTCATACAGGGCTTCCTCGGCCTTCGGCCGCTCCCGGAATCCGCAGCTCAAGAACAGATCTTTGCTCAGGGATTCATCACAGTTGGAACAATTGGTTTTCAGCCACTGGGTATCAAAATAGCGAATGTACTTGTAGCGCCTGGTGCGCACACAACGTACAGGCTCGTAGCTGGTGTGGAAGGTGATTTCCGAGAATACCTCCCGGTGTACTTCCTGTCCGGGGTTTTGAAGCATGGGTTGCAGGGAGGTGCCCTCCAGCCAGTCCGGCTTGGGAAGCTTCAGCAGGTCACATATCGTGGGGAAAATGTCCACGTGGCTGGCCAGACCGTCGATCACCTGGCCGTTGGCAGCTGCCCCGGGCTGGCGAAGCATCAGGTTGACACCAATGCCGGGGTCAAACAGGTTGCATTTGCAGAAGGGAGCGCTGAGGCCATGGTCTGAGGTGAAGAGAATCAATGTATCGTCATAAATGCCTTTGCGCTTCAAAGCGTCGATGACCAGGCCGAAGCACTTGTCCGCCCATTTGAGACTGGTTTGGAATTGAGCCATGTCCTTCCGGGTCTGGGGGGTATTCGGCAGGGGAACGGGGGGCAGAATGTGGTTTTCGTCTACGCTGTCATCCACCCAGTCCGGGAAACGGCGGTGGGTGGCGAACATGCCGTAGGAAAGAAAGAAGGGGGCGCTGTTCCGGTAGGTATCGATCCAGCGGGCGGCAGCCCGGGCGTTCTCCATGTCCCATTTCACCAGCTCTTCCTGACGGTATCCCTGGTCAGAGACAGTCAGGTTTTCCTGGTAGCCAATGGGATCGGCATCCTCCCTGTTCATATACCATCCGGCTTCATGCTGGATGCCGCTGAGTACGGTGTGGTAACCGTGGCGGTTCAGCCACTGTACCAGGTGGTGGGAGTAATCTATGGAGAAGCCCCTCTGTGCCAGTCCCAGCATCCCGTTTTGGTGAGGATAGGTGCCGGTCAGCATACCCGCGCGGCTGGGGCTGCAGGTAGGACAGACGCAGTAGCATTGGGAGAATACCGCGGCATCCCGGGAGAAAGCCTCTATGTTTTCAGTGGGAACACGATAGCCGTAGGGGCTGAACAAGCGCCCTGAATCGTGGGTGTGGATATACAAAAGGTTCATTGTGCGTCTCCTGTTGAGTTGGTTTTTCCTAGCCACTGCTGCCCGTAATAGGGGTCTTCTCTGCATACGGACTCCGGCGGGATGGCAAAACGGGCAGGTTCTTGCCGGGGATGCAGTCTGCCCCAGGCTTTCAGCAGCTCTGTGTGCTGCCGGTGCTGGCGGTAGTTTTCCAGACAGATTTGTACCTGTTCAGGGGGGAGGAGACTCCGGGACAACGCTGCTGTGTCCTGGGGATATATTGGTGAGAAGTCTGTCTCCTCCCGGGGGTCTGTATCCCAGCAGCACAAAATGTCTTTTTCGGGCAGGCGCAGCAGCTTTTTATCCTTCTGAATTGCTGCCTGTATGAGGGCAGAGCCATCGTCCAGCATGGATTCAATCCGAACCGGCGGACGATTTTTGGAAAAGAGGGACACTCCCTGGCAGCCGGGAAGCTGGGCATCGGCGTAATCTAGGAGGGTTTGGGTCACATCGATCAGACTCACCGCTTCCCGGCACACGCCGTGGTGAACGCCATCTTCTAAAATCAGCGGCACACGGACAGATGGCTCATACATGGTTTTCTTCCCGAACAGTCCACGGCACCCCAGTTGGTCACCATGGTCAGAAAGGTAGAGAAATACGCCCTTCGGGCTTTGCGCCCGGTATGCCTGATAAATTCGCTCCACCCGGCTGTCCAGTTCCCGGATGGCAGCCCGGTATGCGGTGCGGATGAGATGCAATCGCTCTGGGGTGGAGGGTTGCACCAGATCCCTGTAGCAGGAGAAACTGAGCCAGGAAAGATCCCGGACATCTTCTTCCTCCCGGATGCTTTCCAGAAAGGCATCCTGGGAGGCTACATAAGGAAAGTGGGGAGCATACAGACCGACCACCAGAAACAGCGGCTTGCTGTGGGGAGAAGACAGCTCTTCCAGCACGGCCAGGGTTACCGCTTCGTCATAGGCGCTGACGGGGGAGGAGCCGCAGCCGGCAACCTTTTGGCAGGAGGCTGCCTGGAGAGAACCGGCAAAATCCCCCAGATCCTGCCGCTTCGTCCCCCAGTACTGGGTGGTGATGTCCCCAACCAGCCGCCGGGAAAAGCCGTGATTCTGGTCGCTGCCTTTGAAGTGCATTCTGCCTGCAAGAACCGTTTCGTATCCTGCCAGAGCCATAGCGTGGGCCAGTGTGGGCACATCCTCCGGAAGGACACTGTCGTTGTCGAAGATACCGGTGCTGTGGGGCAGACGGCCGGTGAGAAAGCTGCACCGGGAGGGCACGCACAGCGGGGCATTGCAGTAGGCCCGGGAGAAAACCATGCCCTGCCTACCCAGCCGGTTGAGAAAGGGGGTGCCGTCACCTCCGGGCAGCTGGGGAAAAAGACCGGAATGCTGGTCGCTGAGCACCAGAACAATATCAGCTTTCAAGTCATTGCCTCCCATAAAATTTGAAAATAGGGAAAAGAGCCGCCTGAATGTAGAGAATTGTCTGCATTCCAAAAGGCGGCTCTCTTTATCTTATGTTTCCGGAATCGGGGGAACCATCTCAAAGATGGGTGTTACATAATGCCCAGCAGCACGCAAACATATACCACCGCAATGCAGACAACCAGAGCCTTTACGGTGCTCCAATGCTTCTTTGTGTACAGCTGCCAGATGCCAAGGCACAGGCACAGGGGCAGCAGGCCGGGCATGATATTGTTGATAATGGTACCAACCTCTACGGTCAGCTCACCAGAGGTGTAGGTAAGGGCCAGGGGTACATTCACCGTGTTGGCGGCAACACCGCCTACCGTGACCAGGCCGACGATGCTGAGGGCAACGGTGGCAATTTCCGTGATTTTGCCGGTGAGCAGATGCAGGGCATTCACGCCCATGCGGTAGCCAGCCTGGAACAGACCCAGCTTCAGCAGCACGCATACCAGGCTGTAGAACAGTAGCAGGAATACAGGGCCGATGAGAGAGCCGGTGGAGGCAGACAGACCGATGGCGATGGAGGCAACAATGGTCTGGTAAACGCTGCCAACCAGGGAGTCGCCGATACCGGCGAAGGGACCCATCAGAGCGTTCTTGGTGCTGACGATCATCTCTTCGTCAATGGGCTCGCCCATAGCACGGCCTTCTTCCAGGCTCAGGGTGATACCGGGGATGATGGCACCCAGGGTGGGCTCGGTGTTGTAGTACTGCATGTGGCGCTGGAGAGCCTTGGTGTATTCCTCCTTATCGGAATACAGCTTCTTCAGGGGCTTTGCCAGGCAGTGGCAGAAGGCCAGACCCATCATGCGCTCGTAGTTTTGGGCGCAGTGGTGGAACATCATGTACAGAAACGCGGAGTGGCGTACATCCTTCTGGGTCAAAATTTTATTCTTGGTCTCACTCATCGTATTCACCCTCCTCATCTTCGGCGCTTACAGCGGCGACAACACCGGCCTTCTCACCGGACAGCTCCTGGCCGTAACGTGCCATAACATACATCACAGCGATGCCGACGGCAAGCAGGGTCAGAGCCACAATATTGAAGGAGGTGTTCTTTACGATCAGGAAGCCCATGACGAAGAACATGATCATCCAGCCACGGCCTTCCGTAATGACATACTTCAGAAGCATGGCAAAGCCGACAGCGGGAACGATCTTGGCCATGATGGACAGAGTCTTTACCAGGCTGGCGGGCATAGCGGCCAGTAGGCTTTCTACCAGGCCAACGCCTGCGTAGTTGGCCACGGTGTACAGAACGAAGTAGAAGATGAAGCTGGGAACAGTGCCCAGAATGTTGGCACGGGCCACGCCTTCGCCGTCACCCTTGGCGGCAGCCTTGTCACCCAGGTGGGGGAACACAGCGTTGAAGGTCATGAACAGCTGGAAAATGGCGGAACCCAGCAGTCCCAGAGGTACGGCCAGAGCCAGCGCAGCCTCTACACCACCGCCGGAGGCAATTGCCAGAGAAGCACCGATGAAGGTAGCTGCTGCCCGGTCAGAGGGCAGTGCGCCGCCGGGCTGAATCATGCCCAGATACATAGCCTGGATGGCGGCACCGACCATAACGCCGGTCTGCACATCCCCGAAAATCGCACCCATGATGGAGCATGCCACCAGAGGCTGAGCGATTCCGAAAAATCCTCCTGCCTGGCCAAAGAACCAGGGTGTACGGTTGACGCCAAAATAGCCGATAAAGGCCACCAGCATCGCTTGCCATAGAGCCATACAAATTCTCCTCCCGTGAAATAAACAAAATACAGCCGTAGGGCACCGGAATGGATACCCCTAACGAACTTGCATTTATTATAACAAATGAGGTTGTATTTGTAAACATGTTTGGGAAAAACTAAACATACAAATCGAACAACTGATTTTTGTACAATGTGTACAAACTGTGAATGAAAGAGAAGCAATACCCGGCACACAGCAACATAACCGACGTGTTTTAGCCGGTGGCTCTGTGCCTTACTTTAACCAGAAGAAGTTCTCCATTTGTCACATAAACCACAGCTGTTTTCCCCGGGAGAACCTCATTGCTGATGCCGTACTGGTAGGTGCAGGGAATTTCCCCGTTCTCCAGAGGATATTTTGCGTTTTGAATAAAGATGCCTTTGGCTTGTCCGGTTATATTCAGCAGGGAGAAAAAAGCAAAATGATCCGGAATATAGGCAGGTGTTCCGGAAACGATCTCCATTTCCGAGTAATCATCCAGAAGTTTCCCGTGCTTTCCGATGGAATGGAGGTAGAGCAAAACAGAAACATTGCCAATTGTATGATCCAGTCGTGCGCCTGCCGCGCCAATCAGAAGAAAATCCTCGTACCCCCGCTGCAGACACGTTTTTACGGCGTATACCGTATCCGTATCATCCTTCTCACAGGGAAGTACGATGGTTTCCACAGGCAAATGTGGATTTTCGTGGGAATCAAAATCCCCGACAATCAGGCCGGGGGTGGCCTGCAGGGCATGCATATGCTTCAGACCGCTGTCGCAGTACACAAAAAAGTCATCACTCCGCAGCTGGCAGCGTATGGCGGTATAATCATCGATGTCTGCCCCGCCGATGATTACGCAGCGTGATTTTTTTATTTCACACACGAGGAAAATTCCCCTTTCAAATCAAAGTTGTGCATCATCGGGCCGGAACCACTTCCCAGATTCAGCATGGCGCCCAGGGCACCGGAGAGTATTTTCGGTCGAGGATCCCTTTCCCCCTCTCACCCCGAAACACGGGTTCCCATCGCAATGTACAGATAAAAGGCGCTCCCCTTCCATCCGCCCGGTATACCGGGATGGCTACGTTCACCTCTTTTCAAAAAACAAAACGGAAGCAGCCTGGATGGACTGCTTCCGCAAAAAAGATCCCTACGTTGGCATTATCCAAATCAGGTTTCTGGGTCGAAGGTCTCACCTTCCTCTCAGCCTGTATACAAGCTCCCCGTTTATGAAGTTATGTACAAAAAACAGGAGACACCCGTGCCTCCTGTAAAAAATCCTGCTATGGTGACTTCCTACGGCGGCATTACCCGCATCAGGTTCCTGGGTCGAAGTTGGATTACTTCCTCTCAGCCTGCTGCCACAAGCTCCCCTGTTTGATTGTTGGTGCTATTATACCGTGATGAAACGGAAAATACAAGGGGTTTCCATCATTTTTTTCCTGTTTGAGCCGACAGTGCCAGATGAGGGCGCAGTTTGCGAATCAGAGGCAGGGCAACCAGCCCTTTGCAAAGATCCGGCAACAGGTAGGGGGCTACACACAGGGAGAAGGCTTCCGGAAAGCCAATGGTTCCGGTGGCGTAAAACCGGACATACCAGCCGGTGCCGATCAGGTAGCAGCAGGCCGTTCCCAGAAACATCCCCAGAGGGAGCAGGCGGGGGGAGGCAAGCGCTTCAATGCCCCACATGACCAGGGCGGTGCCGAGAAAGCCAATCAAATACCCGCCGCTGGCCCCCAGAAGATGACCGAAACCGCCCTGAAAGCCGGAGAACACCGGAAGTCCTACACTACCCATCAGCAGGTACAGCCCCACGGCCCGGGTGCCCCGCTTCCCGCCCAGCAGCCCCATGGTAAGGAAAACCCCCAGAGTTTGCAGGGTGAAGGGAACCGGCGCCGGGATGCTGATCCAGGCACAGATGGACATCAGGCAGGCAAACATGCCGGTATATACCATGTCACGCAATTTTTGCTTTTCCGGCATGGACTATCCCACCATCCCATCCACTGCGGCAGCTTCTTCGAATACCAGAATCAGCCCGTTGGGCAGACAGGCAATGGGTGCCCCGCCGTTGCGGTATCCCATGGACATGCACACATGATCCGGGCAGGTTGCCGCAGTGACGGCGATTTTTCCCTGGCGGATGGTGATGGTATTGCTGCCGCCGTTGGGGGCATCGATGGTCAGCTGCTGCTCTTTGCCGAGATCCAGCACGCAAAGGCATCGCCCGTCCTGCATCACTTTTACCTGCCGGTGGTCTGATGTACGCAGGAGCAAAAGGCTGCATGCCAGGCACAGGGCGAAAAACACCGCCAATATCCATAAAATATGTCTGCTTTTCATGGTTCACCTCACGTATTGCCGAATAATATCCAGAAATTCCTCTCCGTATTGCTGGGCTTTCCGGCTGCCCACGCCGGATACATTCAAAAGTTCTGGCATGCTCTGGGGAGCTTTCCTGGCCATATCTTCCAATGTCGCATTGCTGAAAATCACATAGGCAGGTACTGCTTTCTTTTTTGCCAGCTCCCAGCGTCTGGCCTTCAGGGCATCCAGCAGGCCACCGGTGGAAATGGCGGCAACCTGCTTTTTGGGTGCGGCTTTGCGTGTGAGCATGGTGATGGTTTCCCGGCCGCTGCATACCTGGGCGGCAGAGGGATCCAGGCGGATGCCGCCGTGCTGTTCGTCAACCAGGAGGTAGCCTTTGGCCACCAGATTATCGATCAAATCCCGCACTTCCTGCTCTGTGCGCTGCTGCAAATTGCCATAGCAGCGCAGATCAGAAAGCCCCAGCTGTACAATCCGTTTTGCTCCGCTTCCCCGCAGAACGGAACAGATGGCCGTTTTCCCCAGGGAATACCCCAGGTGGCGATAGAGTTCCTCAATGCAGTCGAAAAGTACAATGGCCTCCTGAGTAATGTCCTGGGGAACCAGGTCTCCGTCGCAGTTCCCACAGTTTCCGCATTGCTCCGGGTGCGTTTGCCCGAAGTAATCCAGAATTACCCCCCGCAGGCAACGTTCTGTCTGGCAGTATTCCACCATCTTGTTCAGGCGAAGCATATCCTGCCGGATGCGGTTCTGCCGCTCCGGGGTATCCTCTTCCTCCTGGGTGGAATGCTCGATCAGGTATTTTGCGGTGTGTATGTCTCTGGCGGCAAAGAGCAGGAAGCACTCTGCCTGGGAGCCATCCCGCCCGGCACGTCCGGCTTCCTGATAATACGCTTCCAGGCTTTGCGGCATATTGTAGTGGATCACGTAGGAGACGTTGGATTTATCAATGCCCATGCCGAAGGCATTGGTTGCTACCATGACGGTTGCCCGGTCATACAGGAAATCCTCCTGATTGCTGTGGCGCTCCTGTTCCGGCAGACCGGCGTGATACCGGGTGGCGGGTATTTCACGGCTGCACAGCAACTGGCATACCGCCTCCACATCCTTCCGGGTGGAGCAGTAGATGATGCCGGATTTGTCCCGCCGGTCAAAAACCAGCCGCAGCAACTCCGCATCCTTTTGCTTTGGCTTTCGCACTTCAAAGCGCAGGTTTGGCCGGTCGAAGCCGGTGACGATCCGCTGGGGGTTGTTTAACCCCAGAAGCTGCTCAATGTCCCGGCGTACCGTGTCTGTGGCAGTGGCGGTAAAGGCGGAAACCACCGGCCGGGGAGAGAGCAGGTGCAGAAAATCCACGATTTTTAAATAGCTTGGGCGGAAATCCTGTCCCCATTGGGAAATACAGTGGGCCTCGTCCACCGTTACCAGACTGATTTTTCGGGGGGCGATGGCTTCCAGAAAGCCATCCGTCAGCAGCCGTTCCGGGGCAACGTAGATGATTTTGTACATGCCGCTCTGGATATTCCGGTAGGCTAGACGGATCTGGTTGGGGTTCAGGGAGGAGTTGATATAAGCGGCGCTGACCCCGGCATCCTTGAGGGCCATAACCTGATCCCGCATCAAAGAAATCAGCGGGCTGACCACCAGCGTAACCCCGGGCAGCATCAGCGCCGGAATCTGGTAGCACAGGCTTTTTCCACCGCCGGTGGGCATGATGCCAAAGGCGTCCCGCCCCTGAAGCTGGGCATCAATCAGGCACTCCTGACCGGTGCGGAAGGCGGTGTAGCCAAAGTATTGCTTTAGTATGTCCAGTTTTTCCATAATGAGCCTCGTTTGGTTTTGGGTTGGGGCAAAGCAAGGTTTAAGCGCAGAGGTATGCTGCCTCTGCGCTTGAGGTTAAAAAACTATGCCATGCCCAGCTCCCGCATTTTGGCGCGCAGAGACAGCAAATCGTCGAAGGTTTCCGGCCGCTTGCTGACATCCCGCAAAAGGGCGGAGGGGTGATACATGGCGGTATACCAGCAGCCGTTTTGCAAAAACCACTGGCCGTGGTGCGCCGTGATGCGGAAGTTGGGGTCGATCAGCTTCTGGGCGGCAATGCGGCCAAGGCAGACAATGATTTTGGGTTCCAGCAGCTGGATTTGCCTCTGCAAATAGGGGAAGCAGGCTTCCTGCTCCTCTTTCTGGGGATCCCGGTTTTTGGGAGGACGGCATTTGACAATGTTGGCAATGTAGCAGCTGCGGCGATTCACATCGATGATGGAAAGCATATCGTCCAGCAGCATACCCGCAGGGCCGACGAAGGGAAAGCCCTGCAAGTCCTCCTGTTCGCCCGGACCCTCTCCTACCAGCAGGAGCTTGCTGTCGGAGTTGCCAACGCCGAACACCACATTGTGCCGGGTCTGACACAGGGAGCAGTTCCGGCAGTCCTGGCACGCCTGCTCCAGCTCAATCCAGTCTTTTTCCATGTCAGCGGCTCCTTCTTCTGGCCTGTCTGCGGCGGCGACGCATGGCACGGTAGCGGCTGCGCAGGTAGGAATTGATGGCAAGATAGCTGATAACGGGAACCAATATTACAGCGCAAATCACCGTAACAGCGGTGGAGAACCCGGAGCGGTCATTGGTTTGCTGGGGAGCCAGGGCGCTGTATACCGTCAGGCCGGAGTCTGCGGCGGTACGCACATCCTCCTGGCACAGCAGCTGTGCCTCCATCAGGCAGGAGCTGCGGTACCACAGCTCAATTGTGGCAATGACATCGCCTTTTTTCAGGGGGGCGGACAGACCACCGCCTACTACGGAAACATCCCGGATCAGATTGTTCATTTGCGCTTTGGCTGGCAGCACGGAGTCGATGTTTACGTTGGCTACACCGATGGCATCATTGTTGCCGCCGTTTACCGGGAACTGTTCCATGGCCATTCCATCGTAAATAACCCGGTTGACCTTGAAATTCTGATAAGCGTATTGGAGCAGATCCACCATTTCGTCAAAGTTGCCGTAGTTCAGCACCGTCCAGCCGTTTTCGGCGTACTGACGGGTGGCGCCCATGACAACGCAAATCAGATTCAGGCCCGCTTTTTTCTCTGTGGAGCTGTCGGCGGTACATACCAGGCTGGCACCGGTGGAATCGGAGTAGCTGGCGAAGCCGCTGGTCACCTTGTCGTAGTTGTACTTGGGAACGGTGGTGGTTTCCATCAGGTAGTTCAGCGAGATCAGCTTGCGTGCTTCGGACATATTGGTTTCGGCAACCTCATATTTCTGGCAGGCCAGCAGCTGGAACATGGTTTCGTTTTCCGTACAGGCCATCATGATCCGGGCCATATCCCGGGCGGTGGTATACTGATTGCCGGAGCCGACACCATGGACATCGGTAAACAGTGTGTTGGCACAGCCCATCTGCTGTACCCGGGCGTTCATCAGATCCACAAAGGAATTCCGTGTGCCCGCTACGTATTCCGCCAGCGCAACCGCCGCGTCGGCAGCGTTTTGCATAATCATGCAGTGCAGAAGGTCGTTGACGGTAAGCTGCTCTTCACTTTTCAGCTTGATGCTGACGGCACCGCCGGGAATACGGGAGGCGATACCGGCACCTACGGTTACGGTGGCATCCAGATTGGAAACCCGTTCAATGACGATCAGTGCGGTGACGATTTTGGACAGTGCGCCGGGAGCCAGCTTCATATCCGGATTGTAGGCATACACCAGTGTCTTGGTGTTCTGCTCGTAGATCAGGGCGCTCTGGGCGGAGTCCAGCTTGCGGTCGGAACCGGCCAGGGGAATCTGACCGTCCAGGGTGCGGCAGCCATTGAAGATGCACACACTGCCGAAGGCAAAGTCGGTTTGGGGAGCCTGGGCATCCTGGGCGATCTCCGGCTCCGGTTCTGTCAGAGCGGGGCTGTCGTCCACGGTGGCATCGGTGGCGTAGCCGGGAAGGGGCAGGCAGCAGATAAGCAGCGCCAGAGTCAGAAACAGGCAAAGCAAGGATTTTTTCATAATTCCCCCTAATATTTTGCCGCCGGGGTTGTCCGGCGGGGAAAAGTCGTGTATAATTAAGCATATTATAACAGCTTTTCAAATGGCCGTCAATGCGTGAAACGGCCTGTTTGCAAAAACGTAAAAGCCTATTCATTTTCCAAAGGAGGCCAGAGGGGTATGAAAATACTGGTAGTGGATGACGAGGCGTTGCTGGTAAAGGGCATTCGCTTCAACCTGAAAAGTGAGGGGTATGAAGTGATCACCGGCTCCAACGGGCAGGAGGCTGTGGATCTGACCCAGCAGGAAAATCCGGACTTGGTTGTGCTGGATGTGATGATGCCCATTATGGATGGGCTGACCGCTTGCAGCAAGATCCGGGAATTTTCCAATGTGCCCATTATCATGCTTACCGCCAAGGTGGATGATATGGACAAGCTGATCGGCTTCGACCATGGAGCGGACGATTATCTTACAAAGCCCTTCAATATCCTGGAGCTGAAGGCACGGATTCGGGCGCTGCTGCGCAGAGCGGGTGCCGGAGAAAAGCAGGAAAACAGCAAACTCTCAGGTGGCAATATCACCCTGGATCTGGATGCCCGCAATGCCTATAAGGGTAAGGAGCTGGTGGTGCTTACAGCCAAAGAATTTGATGTCATCGAATTTTTGATGCGCAATGCCGGCCGGGTTTATTCCCGGGAGGCGCTGCTGGATACCATCTGGGCCTACGAATACCGCAGCGACATCCGGACGGTGGATGTACACATCCGCCGCCTGCGGGAGAAGCTGGAGGAGAATCCCGCAGAGCCCAAACATATCCTGACCAAGTGGGGGGTGGGGTACTATTTCAGCAAATAACGCACCTATCCGCAGCTACCGCACGGCGCAGTTTCACTATGCCATGACTTATGTGGCCATCACGGCGGCGGTGCTGATTGTGCTGAATCTGGTGTGCAACCAGCTCAGCCAGCGGATTTTTTATGAAAACAAAGAAAGCGCCATGATTGAAAAATGCCAGCTGGCTTCCGATGAACTCTCCACCCTGGAAGTGTGGAACAATACCACGGTTTCCGGAATCCTGAACCAGCTGGAAAGTCTGCGGGCCTCCCGGCTGATCGTAACGGATCAGACGGGGCTGTGCATTTACGACAGCACCTCTCTTTCACTGAACAGCTATGTGCTTTTGCCGGAAATTGTGGAAGCCTGCCAGGGAAATGATGTTTTCTGCTGGAAATACCGGGACAGTTCCATGATTTCCCGGGCGGCTACCCCCATTATCAGCGATGGCAACATTGTGGGCTGTGTCTATGTGGCGGAGAGTGATTCCTCCCAGGGTGCCGTGATCGATTTGCTGCTCAATACCATTTTGCAGATTACGATTGTGCTGGAAATGATGGTAATTCTGTTCTCACTGGTCTATTCCCGGCATTTTTCCAGACGAATGGTCACCATTCTGGACTCCATTCACACGATAAAAAAAGGCAGCTACGACCAGAAGGTAAGCGTGGGCGGAAACGATGAGCTGACCGTTTTGGCGGAGGAATTCAACGACCTGACGGATAAACTGCAAACCTCGGAGGAAAAACGCCGCCGGTTTGTATCCGATGCTTCCCACGAGCTGAAAACGCCTCTGGCTTCCATCAAGCTGCTGACGGATTCTATTCTGCAAAACGATATGGATACTGAGACCATGCGGGAATTTGTGGAGGACATCGGCAGCGAGGCGGAGCGGCTGAACCGGATGACGGCAAAGCTGCTGTCGCTGACCAAGGTGGATGTGCAGGAAGCACCGGTGGGAGAATTGATCCGTATGGCCCCCACCGTAAAACGGGTAGTGAAAATGCTCAAGCCGGTGGCAGCCCGCTCCGGAATCGCACTGCATACGCAGCTCAGCCCGGACAGTACGGTGTTGATCCCTGAGGACGACCTCTACCAGATCGTGTTCAACCTGATAGAAAATGGCATCAAATACAACCGCAGCGGCGGCAGCGTGACCGTGCGCCTTGCTCAGGATGGGGATTTTGCCCTGCTGAGCGTGGAGGATACCGGCGTGGGTATTCCGGAGGATGCTTTGAGCCATATTTTTGAGCGGTTTTACCGTGTGGATAAGGCTCGCTCCCGTCAAACCGGCGGCAGCGGCCTGGGTTTGGCCATTGTGCGGGCGATCGTAGTGCGTAACAGAGGGGAAATTCATGTGGACAGTACCCCGGGCAGCGGGACAAAGTTCACGGTCACCTTCCCGATTTTCGATACGGAGGTGGACGAGACATGAAGCGTGTGATTCCCGTTTTGCTGGCTTTGCTGCTGCTTTCCGGCTGTGTGTTTGCCGGGGAGAATTCCGGCGGTGTGAGTTTTTATTATCCCCGGGCAGAGTCCAGCGTCGGTATCGCCGATGGTTCTCCGGCGGAAGAGATCCGGAATGTGGCCGGGTATGATATGGAATATGTACTGCGGCTGTATTTGCTGGGGCCGCTGGACGAAAATCTTACCGCGGTGTATCCGGCGGATATTCAGCTGCAAAGTGCGGAGCTTTCCGGAAAGACGCTGACGGTCACCCTGACTCCGGTGGGCAACCGGCTGACGGATATTTCCTTCAGCCTGGCCAATGCCTGCCTGGCACAGACCTGTTTTGGCCTTCTGGATGTGCAGACGGTTTGCGTGCGCAGCGGAGACAGGCAGATGAGCCTGAACCGGAACCAGTTGGTTTTCCGGGATGCCCGGGCCAACCTGGACACTCTGCCGGAATAGGAGGAGAAAATGAAATTTGTTTCATGGAATGTAAATGGCCTGCGCGCCTGCGTGGGCAAGGGCTTTGGGGATGTGCTGACCCAAATGGATGCGGACTTTTTCTGCCTGCAGGAGACCAAACTCCAGCCGGAGCAAATCCAGCTGGAAACGCCGGGATATACCCAGTTTTGGCATTCGGCAGAGAAAAAAGGGTATTCCGGCACCGCTATTTTCGCAAAGCACCAGCCGGAACAGGTATACTATGGCATTGGTGTTCCGGAACTGGATACGGAGGGCCGCCTCATCACGCTGGAATATCCGTCTTTTTACCTGGTCACCTGCTATACACCCAATGCCCAGCAGGAGCTGGCACGGATTGACCACCGGCTGAACTGGGAGGATGCTTTCCGGGCGTATCTCCACGGGTTGGATGAAAAAAAGCCGGTGGTGGTATGCGGAGACCTGAATGTAGCGGCTGCGGCGATAGACCTGAAAAATCCCAAAGCCAACGAGAAAAATGCCGGCTACTCCATCCAGGAGCGCCAGGCATTCCAAAAGCTTCTGGATACCGGATTTACGGATACCTACCGCCATCTCTATCCCCAGAAGGTGGAATATTCCTGGTGGTCCTACCGTTTCCAGGCAAGAGTAAAGAACGCCGGCTGGCGTATAGACTACTTCCTGGTTTCCAACCGCCTGAAAGAGCACATCCGTCAAGCCCAAATCCACACCACCATCCTGGGCTCCGACCACTGCCCCGTCAGCCTGGAGCTGGATGTGTGAAGAAAAAGACGAAGAGCAGTGCTGGTTCAGTTAAGCAGTTCTGCTGCTTCTTTGCACTTTAGGGAGAAAAACCTTAGTAACGGAAAAAGTCAAGAGTAAAAGCAGAAAAAACTAAAAGAATTTTTGTGAATTTTTCAAGCGGCTTCCGCAACGTACCTTTCAAAGAGTGATCC
>CAZCRO010000002.1:0-101109 GCA_964501115.1 uncultured Oscillospiraceae bacterium | reverse complement strand
TCGCACTGTCCTGAAAATCTGACATATCCATATCTTCCAAAGAGAACTCCACACGAACCTTTTTCGAGTCGACCTCTCCCTTGGAAAGCAAGACAACCGTCTCTATGTGACTGCAGCGGGGGAAGAGATCGGCGCACAGGGCTTTTTGCAGACGGAAGCCTCTCTCTTTCAGCAGGGCAACATCCCGAGCCAGTGTGGCGGGGTCGCAGGAAACGTAAACCAGGCGTTTGGGATTCATCCGGTGGATGGCCTCAATGGCATCCAGGCTCAGTCCCTTTCTGGGCGGATCTACGGTGATAATATCCGGGTGGATTCCCAGCTGCTCCAGGCGCAGTGCGGCTTCTCCGGCATCGGCGCAGAAAAACTCCGCGTTTTCAATGCCGTTGCGTCTGGCGTTGTCCCGTGCATCCTCTACAGCCTGGGGAATCACTTCCACGCCCATCACTTTTCCGGCGGCGGAAGCCATGGCCAGCGTAATGGTGCCTACGCCACAATAAAGATCCAGTACCAAATCTTCCTTGGTAATGCCTGCCAGGTCGATGGCGGCCTGATACAGCCGCTGAGCCTGGTGATGGTTCACCTGATAGAAAGAGCGTGGGGAGAGGCGGAACTGAAGTCCGCACAGGGTATCTTCTATGTATCCGGCACCGTAAAGGGTGATAAACCGATCTCCCAGCACAGCGTTGCCGGCCTTGGTGTTTACACTGAGCACCAGGGTGGCAAAGCCGGGGACGGTTTTCAGCCTGTCGATCAGGGCGGAAATTTTGGGCAGGCCATCTCCGTTGACCACAAGACACACCAGAATCTGACCGGAAACTACCCCCCGGCGGACATAAATATGCCGCAGCAGCCCCCGGCGGGTGGTTTCGTCGTATACGGGTACATGGAATTTGTTCACATAGTCCATGACGATTTCTTTCACCCGGTCTGTTTCCTCCGGAAGAATCAGGCAGCGGTCATTTTCCACTACTTCGTGGGTTCCGGCCTTGAAGAAGCCGGCGTATGCCCGGCCTTTTTTGTATGCGGTGGGATACTGGGCTTTGTTCCGGTAGCCCTGGCAGGTGGGGGCAGCCAGAATGGGGACTTCCTCCAGGGTTTCCCCTCCGATGCGGTTCAGGCAGTCTTTTACCCGCTGGCTTTTCAGCCGGCACTCCTCCTGGTAGTCCATATGCCAGAAGTCACAGCCACCGCACTGCTTGGCTACCGGGCATGCCCGGTTGACCCGGTGGGCAGAACGCTCCACCAGTTGGGTGATTTTTCCGGCAGCCCAGGTCTTTCTGGCCTTTTCAATACGCACCAGAACCTTTTCTCCGGCAATGGCATTGGGGATGAACACGGCGCAGCCTTCAATATGGGCAACACCCTGGCCTTCCGTGGTATAGTCGGTAATGGTTGCTTCGTAAATCTGGTTTTTTATGAGCATACTGTCTCCTTACAGCGGGAATTCCATAACTGTTTTCCGTACGGTCATTCCCTGCTTTTCGTAAAATTTTCTGGCGCGGTCATTGCCCTGCCAAACATTCAGGGTAATGGTTCGGCAGCCGATGGAGCGGGCATAGGCACACACATGCTGCCACAGTGCCCCGGCAACACCCTGCCCCCGGAAGGAGGCATCTACGCACAGGTCGTCGATATACAGTTCCCTGGTGTCCAGCAGGACGGGGTCTGCGGATACTTCCTGAAGGATGCAGAAACAGTAGCCTACCACATTGCCTTCCTCCAGAGCAGCGAAGACAGGATGGCAGGGGTCTGCCAAAAGCTCACGCAGCTGCTCCGGGGTATACTTTTCCCCGCCATCCCGGAATAAGTCCGGACGGATTTGGTGGTGTACGCCCTCTACCTGGTGCAGCAGCTCCAGAAGCTTGGGTATATCCTGTGTGTTGGCGAACCGGATGGTCATAGTATCGCTTCCTTGCGTTTCTTTTTATCATACCACATTTTCCCGGAAGGGTAAAGAAGGACTTGTGCAAATCCGGAGAAAATGATAGAATAAAGCCAGTCTTTTTTAAGGAGTAACCTGCTATGGACTATACAAACTGTACTCTGTGCCCCAGAATGTGCGGGGTAGACCGCACAAAACAGCGCTATGGCGTGTGCGGTTGCCCGGATCAGGCGCTGGTGGCCAAAACCATGCTTCATAAGTGGGAGGAGCCTGCGCTGGCAGGAGCCGGAGGCAGCGGGGCGGTGTTCTTTGGCGGGTGTACACTGCGCTGCAGCTATTGCCAGAATGGTGCCATCAGTACCGGCGCTGTGGGAAAGCCCATGGATGCCCGGATGCTGCGCCGGGAGATGGAAGCACTGATTGCCCAGGGGGCAGAAAATATTGACCTGGTAACACCTACCCATTTCCTGCCGACCATCCTTCCGGCGCTTACGCCGAAGCTTCCTGTGCCGGTGGTGTATAACTGTGGGGGATATGAGCGGGTGGAGACGCTGAAAATGCTGGAAGGATTGGTGGATATTTACCTTCCGGATATGAAATATGCCAGTGGGCTGCTTGCTAGGCAGCTGTCGTGTGCGGCGGATTATCCCCAGGTGGCCAAAGCGGCCATTCGGGAGATGGTGCGCCAGACCGGGCCTGTGCGCTGGCAGGGAGAGAAGGTGGTGTCCGGCACCATTATCCGGCACCTGATTCTGCCGGGACAGGTAGAGAATTCTCTGAAAGTGCTGGACTGGATCGGGGATACCTTCCACCCCGGGGAAGTGCTGGTAAGTCTGATGCGTCAGTATACACCCATTGGCGGGCAAAAACCGCCGATGGACAGAAAAATCACCCAGGAGGAGTACGATGCTGTACTGAGCTGGATGTTCCTGAATGACCTGGAGGGCTTCACCCAGGAAGAAGAGGCGGCAGACAGCGTATATATTCCGGATTTCTAAAATGAAAAAGCCAGCCGCTCTCCGGAGAAAACCGGGAGAGCGGCTGGCTCTTGTTTCAGCTGAGAAGATTGAATCCCATGATTGCAATTCCCAGAACCACCAGGATGATGCCGGTGGCACGGTTGAGGGTTTTGGGAGTCGCCTTGTTGGCGAATACAGCGGCAATGCGTGCCCACAGAAGCGTGAACAGCACACACAGGAGGAATACAGTCCAGTTCGGTGCGCCGCCAATGGCAAAGTGGGATACGGCACCGGTCAGAGCGGTAAAGGTCATGATAAACACACTGGTGCCGACGGCGGTTTTCAGCTCGTAGCCCAGCACGCTGGTCAAAATCAGCAGCATCATCATGCCGCCTCCGGCACCGACAAAACCGCAGATGAAGCCAATGAACATACCGCAAAGAAGAGACTGGACAGCACGCTTTTTGGCGGACACACCCTGCATGGCTTCCTTGGTGGTCATAACGGGCTTGACAATGAACTTAATACCCAGCAGGAAGGTCATAAAAACGCTGAACGAACCCATCGTGGCGCTGGGAACCAGACTGGCGATATAGCTTCCCACTACGGTGAAGATCAGTACACTGGCCATCATAATCAGGCCGTTGCGGATGTCCAGATTTTTGTTTTTGCCGTAGGTATACGCGGATACGGCGCTGGCCAGCACATCGGAGGACAGGGCGATGCCAACGGCCATGTATGGATCCATGTCCAGAAAGGTAATCAGCATGGGGCTGATGACAGCGGCGGCGCTCATACCGGCAAATCCGGTTCCCAGGCCTGCGCCCATACCGGCAAAAAAGGTGACCAGAATTACAATAAGAATGTCCATTACGATTGTCCTTTCAGAAATTTGTCTATGTTTTCGCCAATGGCGCTCAGGGTGGAGAAAAAGGCATCCAGCTGTTCCTGAGGCACTCCGCAGAAGATAACTCTGGAATAATTCTCCTGCATCTGCCGTCCCGCGGCAACCACCGGGTTCGCCTTTTCCGTAAGCATCAGGGCATGCTTCCTTCGATCGCCCTGGATGGTACCACGGGTCAGATAACCATCCTGCACCAGCCGATCCACATGGATGCTTACAAGGTTGGCCTTGATTCCCCGCACCTGTACAATATCCCGGGCGGTGGTGTATTCCGGATTGTTGGCAAGAAACAGAAGTATATCCAGAGAAGTTTGCGGAATTTCCCAAATCTTGCACAGTTCTTTGCACATGGCACTGTAACCTGCCAGCATTTTCTGCGTCAATTCCAAACTAGGCAGCATAGCGGCACCTTCATCCTGTTCAAAAGTGAATAGTTCAAAAATGAACAAAATGAATTATACATCATAATATCGGCTATGTCAAGAATCCGGTTCACTTAAAAAGGATGTATCAGCGCCCCAATAGCTTAAACAGGCGATACCCGGTCATGAAAACCAGGTACCGCCTGTTCAGCGTATGAAAAGTTTAGCGTATGAAAAGTTCAGTGGGATTGGGAAAGCTCCCGGCGGAATTGCGCCATGTCTACTACCGTTCCGGTGAGGCGGGCTTTTTCAATGGCGCAGGCCATCAGGTGGCTTTCCACGCTGCGGGAGATAGAACTGCGGGAGTCGGTGGTGTGGTGTTCCAGGCTGGCGGAAAAGTCTTCCATAATGCCGGCATCTCCACCGCCGTGTCCGCTGGCATTGGTACGGATATGTATGGTGCGGGTGGAGAAAGTATCTGCCGGGCTGGCAACAAAGTGGCGCACTTCCACCTGGCGCAAACCATCGTCTGCCAGGATTTCTCCGTGTTCACACATAATGTGGATGTTTCTGTGGATATTGCTGGTTTGTGCCGTCAGGGAGAAGGTGGCGGTTACGCCGTTTTCGAATTCCAGAATGGTACTCATGTGGTCACATACGTTGTTGTCGCAGCGGTATACACACCGGCCGTAGGGACCAGTGCGCAGAGCTTCCTCCAGGGCTTCCTCCGTAGGCTCCAGGCATACCACATCCGCAGGCCACTGACCCAGAATGGGCAGGTATACCCGCTTGGCATGGAACCGGCAGTTTTCTCCCACCGGGCAGTCCAGGCAGCGCTGGGTGGAGCCGGCAGGGGCATTCTCCGGCTTGAAGTAGCTCAGCGAGCCGAAGGAGGCCACTTTTGTGCAGTGGGAGCCGGTAAGCCACAGGAGAATGTCCAGGTCGTGGCAGCTTTTCTGCATGATGATGGGGCTGGAGGAGGCATCGTTGCGCCAGTTCCCCCGGACAAAGGAATGCGCCATATGGAAGTTGCCGATGTTTTCTGAGTGCTTGATGGCAACGATTCTACCCAGTTCTCCGGAATCCAAGATCTGTTTGATGGTGCCGAAGAAATTGGTGTAGCGCAGCACGTGGCATACGGTGATTTTTCTTCCAAGAGCATTGGCCTTGGCCTCGATTTCCAGGCATTGCCCGGCATCGGGGGAAATGGGCTTTTCCAGAAGAATGTCATAGCCGCAGTCCAGCGCCTGCATCACATGGCCGTAGTGATCTTTGTCCATGGTGGCAATGATGGCGGCATCGGCGATCTTTCCCAGGTCCAGAAGCTGGGCACCGTCGGAAAAGCACATATCCTGAGGGATGTGCAGCGTCTCGGCGGCATGTTGCCGCCGGTCTGCCCGGGGCTCTGCCACTGCCGTAATTTCAATGCCGTGGGCAACTGCCCAGGAGCCGTAAATCATGCCCCGGGAACCGGCACCGATCAAAATATATTTCATGGGTAACTTCCTCCGCGTATTTTGTTTGTTTCAGTATACCACGCATTCTATAAAAGTGCAATCCGTGGCTTAGGCTCCTCCGGGCAGACCCAGGGCGGCAGTGGTGAGAATTCCGAGACAGGCGGCATAGATGGAGGGAAACTGCTGAATGGGCAGCGGATTCTCTCCCAGTCCTGCCTCTATGGTAAAGCCGGGGCGGCGCCAGGTTTTGATGAACCAGTCTTTGAAACCGGCGTAGCCGGATTCCCTGGGGGGTTCTTCCAGCCGGTAGCCGGAGAGACGGGCAAATTCCTCTCCCAGTTCCCGGCTTCCGGCGGGCTGGAAGCCGTCGTAGGTCCAGTAGATGGCCTCACCCTGGGTGTGGAAGGCCAGAATAACGGCAGGGTTCAGGCTGGCGGTGTATTCTGCCAGTGCCCGGCTTTCCGGCTGGGACAGAGGAGCACGGCCAACATAGTCTCTTGGCCCCGGACGGGTGTAGCCCTGGGAAAATTTGATCTCCCGGGCCTGCAACCATCCGGCGGGATATTGCAGGTTCAGATCCACTCCCATCAGGTTGGCTTTCCAGCCGGAGGGGAAGGGAATGTCCGGATAATTTTCTGCCAGAGCCTGCGCATGGCACCACTGCACGCTCCCCTTTGGGATAACTCCGGTCACCAGATCCACCCCGTCCGGGTTTACCATGGGAACCAGAAAAATCTGGCAGTTTTCTTCAAATAATTTGCCAGGGATGCCATAGAGTTCTCCCTGCTCCATAATTGCCCGGGATAATTCCTGGGCAAATTGCAGCAGTACCATGGCAGTAATCCATTCGTTGGCATGGAAGGCGGCGGTAAAGAGCACCGTCCGGCTGCCGCTGCCGATACGCAGGGCTTCTATCTCCCGGCCGAAGGCTGTGGTGGCCAGGGTCTGGCTTGTGCATACGGGATAGGTTTGAGTCAGCTGCTCTATGGTATCCCGGCATAGGGAATAGGTCATGGGTACATCGGTTTTTACAATGGGCATAGCGCACCTCCCGGAAGTCTACCTAAATAATATATGCCTCCCGGGGAGATTTTGCCAGCAGAGATCAGATGGCATACAGCAGCACGCAGAGTACATGCAGCAGGCTGCCGATGTCCACAAAAATATGGAAAACAGAGTGCATCCATTTTTTCCTGCTGCCAATGCCGTAGAGTACGGCACCAATGGTATAGGCAATGCCGCCGGAGAGAAGCAGGAGAAAGCCCGGCAGGTGGAGCACATCCAGAACGATTTTTGCAAAGGGGATGATGGCCCAGCCCATGCCAATGTAGCAAATCATGGAAAAAACCCGGTAGCGGCGCAGGTCAATGGCGGTGAGTACCGCAGCCAGGATGGCCATGCTCCATTCAAAGGCGAACAGCCACCATCCCAGCTTGGGATAAACCGGCCGGATGGCAGACAGGGCGATGACGGTATAGGTGCCGCAAATGAGAAAATAAATGGTGCAGTGGTCGATCACCTGCATTACCTTTTTGCCCATGCTGGGCTTCAGCCCGTGGTAGACACTGGAGACGCTGTAAAGGGCGATCATACAAAAGCCGAAAATGGCAGAGCAGACAATACCATATACATTGTTCCGGAAGGCGGCAAAAGTAACGCACAGGCATAGCGCGGCAATGCCCATGACTCCGCCGACGATATGGGTGACGGTGTTCATAATCTCTTCTCCCGCTGAGTAGGTGGGCAGGCTCCGGTCGGATAATTTGGTTCGTTTCAGCATATATTTTGTCTCCTTTTTCGTTTGCCATCAGTATAGCACAAAATTGGAAAACCGGTGCCTACAAGCCCGGCTCTCCCCCTCTCCAGGCTTGAGAGGGGGACTCTACCCTGGGTAGAGCGGGAGAATTTGAAAAGGAGATATACAAAATGCACAAAAAGAAGAAAAATATTTTCCGTTCCGGCTGGCTAGTTCGTCAATAATTGTTCATGCTTTTTCTTACCGACTGTGCTATAATAAAGCCGACGGTGAGGGATGAACTCACCAGGAAAAGGAGAAGGGCATGAACAATATCCTGTTTTTTTTAATGCCAAAGGCAATGTGTGCGTACCTGTACGATGACTATACCATTCGACAAGCTATGGAAAAAATGGAGGTTGCGGGCTATTCCTCCATCCCTATCCTGAACCGCCGGGGAGAATACCGGGGTACCTTGACAGAGGGAGACCTGCTGTGGGCGCTGAAAAATATCTGCTATATGGATATGCGCCAGGCGGAAGCCCACCGGATTACGGAAATTGAGCGCCGCAGAGACAATGTCCCTGTCCGGGTCACTACATCCATGCACGATTTGGTTGACCGGGCATCCACACAGAACTTTGTGCCTGTGATAGACGATAAGGATGCCTTTATCGGCATTGTAACCCGCCGGGCCATTATCCGGTATTGCAAGCAGACCCTTTTCCCGGAGGATTGAAGACTACATAGCATATCCGGCGGAATGGGCTTTGCTTTTGCCCCCTCAGGGCAAAAGCAGCGAGGTGTTGCATCCGGCAACACCTCTTTTTTATGAAAAAAACGGAAAAAACGGGCAGTATGGAGTTTTTCCTGTTTGAATACGACCGGATAATTATGGATTCTTCCATCCGGGCGGTTTTGCCGGAGAAGGCAGTGAAGCGGGTGCTGGCACAGTTGCTTGCCTGCGCAGGAAAAAACTCCGGGGTTTGCTTCACACCGGCGTATTGCCCGGCAGAAAAGAATAAGAAAGAGGGGACTTCCGAAAAGCCCGCAGGTTTTTCGGAAGTCCCCTCTTTCTTATAGCATACCGTATTCCATACCGTAGGGCCAGCCGTTCAGACCACCCAGGTCGTAGAGGTTTTCATATCCCAGGTCAAACAGTTTTGCTGCTGCCAGGGCGGAGCGGCGGCCGGTGCGGCAGTAGAGAACCAACTTCGCCTGTTTGTCCGGAAGCAGCTGCTCCACATCCAGATCGTCTATATCTTCCAGCGGCAGCAGGATCGCACCTGCTGCGTGCTCTGTGGCATACTCGTCTTCGGTGCGTACATCCAGCAGGACGCTTCCCGGGGAAGTGTCTAAAATGTGCTTACCTGTTTCAAAGGAAACAGCATGAATCATGGTTCCATCTCCCATATCTTTTCTGCCTATCCTACCATATTTCGGGCATAAAATCAACACGTGGAAACGCACCCTTTCCGGCAGGTTTCCACGTGTTGATTTGTTTACAGAATGTCCTTGTTGTCCGGCCGCAGGTACTCGTCCAGAGCATAGTAGGCGGCACCTTCGCAGAAGGCGAACTTGGACAGCTGAGCAATGCCCAGGGAGATGGTGTTCCCACCGGGATGCAGGGTATTACTGTCCAGATAGCTTTTCAGATGATCCAGGAACAGATCTCCGCATTGGGTGATCTCCCCGTAGAAGAAGACATCGCTGGGGTTGAGCAGGTTGATCACGCAGCTGACGGCGTAGCTCAGGTGGTAGCAAATCTCATCCAGAATGCGCAGACAGTCCGGCTGCCCGATCTGCACCTGCTCCAGAAAGATTTCCATCTTTCTGGCAGTGGTCAGGGGGGCACCGTTTTCATCCGGGAACGGCCCCAGAGCGGCATCCAGTTTTTGCGTGATGGAGTAAATGGATACCTCCGCATCCAGGCATCCTACCTTTTTACATTTGCACAGGGCGGTGGAATTGGGCAGACGCATGTGGCCGATTTCACCGGCCTGGCCGGTAGCACCCCGGTAAATTTGTCCATCCAGAATGCAGCTCATACCTACGCCGGTACGGATGGAGAAAAGCACCATGTTATCCAGGGGCCGCTCTGTCAGCTGCTGTTTATAGGCAGTGGCCAGGCAGTTCAGACTCTTGTCTATATATACGGGGCACCGGAAGCGGCTGGCCAGCACACAGGTTACCGGCACATTTTGCTCTCCGGAGAAGCGGGAGTAACGGACGATGGCTCCGGAGCTGATGTCGATGATGCCCGGGGCGGCGATGCCGATGCACAGTACCTTCACAGGGGAGGCAAAACTGTCCAGCAGTTCCTGCACCATCTCTGGTATCCCGGAGATGATTTCCCGGAGGGTTGACACATCGGGGTCTACCCGCTTGTGGAGTTTTTTCACTGTCTCCCGGCGGAAATTTACCGCACAGATGTTGATGGAGTTGGAGTTGATGTCTATGCCGATGCAGAAGCCGTAATCCGGGTTCAGGGTGTAAAGCTGGGCAGGCCGACCGACTGCCGCGGCACCTGTGCCGCTGGGAAGAATCAGCCCATTTTCGTGGAGCGCATCCACGGTGGCAATGACGGTGGAAATGCTGTAGCGGGTCATCTTAAATATATCGTTTTTAGACAAATCTCCGTGCTCCGTAATCAGACGGATTACTTGCTTTCGCCGCTCCAGCACCCGCTGGGCAGTGGCAGAACGTTTTGCCATGGCAGTTCCCTCCTTTGCCCATAGCATACCTGAAAAAAGAAGGTATGTCAAGGAGTTTATGAATGTGTTATGATTTCCGTGATATAAAATATATGGTTTTCTCGTTATTTGGAAGCAGAACGGAAGAAAGGACGCTGGATAGAAAAAGAGAGTTCTGCCGATAATTCAGAAAGGAAATGAGGAAATCGTGAATATCTACAAATTGCGGGAAATGATTTTGTGAAATACGAATATTGACAAAGGGCCGTGCGATATATATAATTCAATTAAATCGAAAATGATATAAATAAAAAGGCGAGGAGGGAACGCTTGTGGAGGAACTGAGAGGGACGATCATTCTGCCGGACAGGCGGATTCCTTATGGACGAGTAGGCTGGGAACAGGGAAAAATTGTAGCCATCCAGGAATTGCAGCCCGTGGAACAGAAGGAAACTTTGTTGATTTTGCCTGGTTTGGTGGATATTCACAACCATGGAGCTATGCGCTGTGACTATATGGATGCCACAGAGGCATCCTTCTCCGCCATTGGGCACCACCTAGCCGCCCACGGCATCACTTCTGCGCAATGCACGACGGTCAGCGCTTTCCAAAATCAGATACTGTCCCTATTGAATTTTTATCGAAAACGATGCAATTATGTTCGGAATGGGGAATGCCGTTTTATCGGCGTTCACATGGAGGGCCCTTACATTTCCGCAGGGGCGAAGGGCGCGCATCCGATGGAAACCCTGCGGACACCCTTGGACGGATACGGCTGGATTCTGGAAAACGCAGACATAATCCGGGAGGTTACCGTAGCACCGGAGTTGCCCGGTATGCCGAAGATGATCCGGGACCTGACGGCCAAGGGAATCGTGGTCTCCGGTGGACACGATCAGGCGGAATTGGAGCATGTGTATCAGGCGGCGGACAGCGGAATGAGCCACAGCACCCATCTCTATTGCGCCATGTCTACCCTGCATAAAACCGGCGGCCACCGCCGGTGCGGCCTGACGGAATATGTTATGACCCACGACAATGTTACCGCGGAGCTGATAGCGGACAATCATCATGTACCGCCGCTACTGGCGAAGATGGTCTACAATACCAAAGGCGCCGGCGGTGTCTGCGTGGTCTCCGATGCAATTGCGCCCAGCGGATTGCCCGAGAGTCCGGATGTATACCGCCTGGGTGCCGGCGAGGATAGTACGAAGGTGATCGTGGAAAACGGGGTAGCTATGGTGGAGGACCGCTCCTGCTATGCCGGCAGCGTTGCGCCGTTGGATCAGATGGTGCGCAACCTGATATTTGATGCCGGAATCCCTCTGGTGGACGCGGTGCGTATGGCGTCCCTTACCCCTGCTCAGGTCGTACGCTGGGACCGGAAACTGGGTAGCATAGAATTGGGAAAATACGCGGATTTTTGCGTAATGGACAGAGATCTGCGGGTTTGCAAAACGATAGTGCAGGGCAACCTGGCTTTTGTGAGAGATAAGGAGTGAACAATATGACACCGGATTTTGCCAAGCATCGCAAAGAAATTGAGGACACCCTGTTTCAACGCTTTGTTCCTTTTTGGGAGGAGTTTTCGCCGGACAGTCAATACGGTGGCTTCCTGTGCGGCTTTGACCGGGACGGCGGATTGTTTATGGAAGACAAATCCGTGTGGCAGCAGGGCAGGAGCACATGGATGTTCGCCAAGCTGTATAACGAGTTCGGACACAAGGCGCAGTGGCTGGATATCGCCAAGTCTGGATATACCTTTATTCGCGAGCACTGTTTCGCGCCCAACGGCCATATGTACTTCCGGGTCACACGAGATGGCAGACCCTTGGTTGAGCGGCGGTATTATTTCTCTGAGGCCTTTGCCATCATGGGCTATGTGGAACTCTACATTGCCACCGGCGATGAGACCATCCGGGAAAACGCGGTGGAACTGTTCCGGCGTTTTTATCATTACTATACCACCCCCGGCATTTTCCAGCCTAAGGTGGATCCGAAAACCAGGCAGAACAAGGGACACAGCATTGTGATGATCATGCTCAATGTGTGTCAGTACATGCGCCGGATTGATGACAACCCTCTGTACGATGAAACCATTACCGATTGCATTCGGCAGATCGTGGATGGATTTGTCCGGGAGGATGAGCATGTGCTTCTGGAAACCGTTGGGCCCAACAATGAGCGGATCTATTCCCCAGAGGGAAGACTGGTAAACCCCGGCCACGCACTGGAAACCTCCTGGTTCATGATGAAGGAAGCCCTGCACCGTAAGGATGACGCACTTATGCGTAAGATGATTCAAGTGGCCCAGTGGTCGCTGGAACGGGGCTGGGATGAGGAAATGGGCGGTATTTTCTACTTCCAGGATGTGGAGGGAAAGCCTGTGCTCAGCTTGGAGTGGGACATGAAGCTGCTGTGGGTGCATTGCGAGGCAATGATCGCCATGCTCTATGCCTACGACTATACCGGAGACGAGACGTATTTCCATTGGTTTGAAAAGCTGAAGGACTATATTTACAAGCACTATCCGGACGATGGACATCCAGAATGGTTTGGCCACCTCCACCGGGATGGCACTCCCATCAACTATATCAAGGGAAGTGACTGGAAGGGCCCGTTCCACAATATCCGTGCCTTCATGGTCATGACACAGCTTCTGGAAAAGATGGAAGCTGGCGAAAAGCTGACGTAACAGCAAAAAATTTGTAATTATTATAGGGAACTATAATAAAATATAATTAAAAGGAGAAATCAAAATGAAAAAGACCTTGACCCTGATCCTGGCTCTTGCGATGGTTCTTTCTCTGTTCGGCTGTGGCGCTTCTTCCACCAACGAAACGACGAAGGCACCGGAAACTACCTTGGCTCCCGCACCTACGGCCAGCGGCGATTCCCGTCCCTATGAGGGACAGACGCTGTCTCTGCTGTTTATGTCCGGTACTTATGCGGACGCTGCCCGTTCCATTGAGGCAGAATTCGAGGAGAGAACCGGTGCGGACATCGAAATTGTGGATTTCCCCTATGCAACCCTGCACGAGAAGATGCTTCTGGACTTTACCAGCAATTCCGCGGCCTATGATGTGGTGTCCGTTGCCTGCCAGTGGGACGGCGAAATGGCCCCCTTCATGGAGCCCCTGGATGCTTACGTTGCCCGTGACAGCTATGACATTGAGGCATATGACCAGAACATTTTGGATAACTGTGGCCGCTGGAACGACGTGGTCTATGGCATCCCCCACGCCAATACCCCTTACTGCATCGCTTACCGTACCGATATCGTCCCCGAAGATGAGCTCCCCACTACCTGGGAAGAGTATATCGCCGTGGCTCGCAAGTACATGAACCCGGAGGAAGGCCTGTACGGCATCGCTTGCACTGCCGCCAAGGCACAGTATGGTGCCGGCTTCTATACACGTATTTGGGGCGAAGGTGAGGACTGGGCTGACGAGGGCTGGAATGTTACCATGAATACCGATACCGTTCGCCGTGCCGTGGAGTCCATCGGTGACGAGCTGACCGTGGCTGACCCCGCATGCCTGAACTGGGCCACCGCCGAAGCTACCGCCGCCTTCCAGAACGGCAATGCCGTCTTCCTGGAAGCCTGGCCCACTCTGGGCATCTGCCTGACCGGTGACGATCCCGAACAATCTGCCGTGGCCGGCAAGTGGGCGATCATGCCCATGCCCACCAATGGCACAGGCATCAACCTGCTGTCCGGCTGGGACATCGGCATCAACGCTGCCTCCGAGAAGAAGGAACTGGCTTGGGAGTTTATCAAGGAATACACCAACGCTGCCAACCAGGAGAAGTTCTTCAATGACTACACCATCCTACCCACCCGCATGGCAGTATGGGAGCAGGATTCTGTGAAGTCCAGCAATATGTACCAGGTCAAGGAGTATCTGAGCGGCTCCGTCATCTGGTGGCGGATTCCCGCTTCCGAGGAAGCTCGCTCCGAGATCAGCAACGCCCTCCATTCTTACATGAGCGGTGATGTGGATGTGGATACCTGCCTGGAGCAGATGCAGGCCGGCGTGGAAATGGCACTGGAAAACAATCCTCCTGAGGATGGCCTGAAGAACAGCACCATCACCACTGTCAAGAATCTTGTAGGATAAGCAACGACCAGCTGGGCCTGCCCGGGCAGGCCCAGCCTTTTATAGAGAGGTCAACATGATGAACGAAAAACGAACCCGCAAAGGCAGATTGTCCGATGACAAAGCCATATCCTGGGCTTTCCTGGCCCCTGCCAGTATTATTCTGCTGATTACTGCAGTGGCACCCCTGTGTTATTCCTTCTTTATCAGCTTTTTCAAGTACAAGCTGAACACGCCCAACGCAACGCCCCAATTTATCGGACTGGACAATTATATCCGCATTTTTGAAACAGACCTGTTTAAGACCTGTCTGAAAAACACTGCGGAGTTTGCTGTGATCTCCGTGACTCTGGAGATTGTCTTTGGCGTTATTCTGGCCATGATGCTTGCAAACAACAAGCAGAGTACCCGAATCATTCTTTCCATTCTGCTGATTCCTATGATTATGGCACCTGTTGCCTCCGGTACCCTCTGGCGGATGATGTTTGACAGAAGCACCGGTATCGTCAACTATCTTCTGACACTGGTGGGCGCGGAGCCTATCAATTTCTTGGGGTCCTCCAAACTGGCCATTTTTTCCGTTATTTTTGTGGATATTTGGCGGCTGACTCCCTGGGTCACGGTTCTTGTTACTTCCGGGCTGAAAGGTATTTCCAATTCCTATATCGAGGCCGCGGTGATCGATGGCGCTTCCCGCTGGGATGTTTTCCGCCACATTATTCTCCCCCTGATCCGACCGGTGCTGATGATCGTTCTGATGATGCGTTTTACGGATGCCTTCAAGGTATTCGATACGGTATATGTTATGACCGGCGGCGGCCCCGGAAACTCCACGGAGATGCTGCCCAACTACATTTATAACCAAGCTCTGAAGTACATGAATGTGGGCTATGCTGCCGCACTGGCCTTCGTATTCATTGCCGCCATGGCAATTCTTTCCTTTATCTTCATTCGTATGCGCAACCGCGCTTACGAGTCCGTGAGGTGATGACTATGCGAAGATACAAGCGTTTTTCCGTCGAGAGTTACACAAATGACTTCCTGGGCCGGGGTACCCGAATCGTGGTCATCACGATCATGATGATCATGGTGATTTTTCCACTGTACTGGCTGGCCTCCAACTCCGTAAAGACTGCGGCAGAGTACCTGAAGAATCCCCCGGTCATCATTCCTACGAAGGTGACGCTGGACAACTATATTCAGATTTTTACAAAATCCGAGGCAGGCCGGTCCCTTTACAACACCGTCATGGTCTCTGTCCTCACGACAATTCTCTGTGTTTCCATCGGCAGCTTTGCCGCCTACGCCATTGCCAAGGGTAACATCCATGAGAAGGTCCGCAATGGATTCAGCCTGTGGTTCATGATTCAGAAGATGTATCCGGCGGTCTGCGTTGCCATTCCGATTTACTTGGTCATGCGAGGCGTGGGGCTTATTGACACCATTCCCGGCCTGGTCATCGTAAATACCAGTTTTAATCTGCCCATGACCATCTGGCTGATGATTGGCTTCTTCCAGGACATTCCGGACGGCATTGAGCAGTCGGGAAAAATCGATGGCTGTAACATGTTTCAGCGGTTCTTTTATCTGGCGCTGCCCATCGCCAAGCCCGGCCTGGTGGCTTCGGCGATTCTGGTGTTCAACGCTGCCTGGAACGAGTTCCTATTTTCCGCAATCCTCAGCATCAACAAATCCAAGACCTTGTCTGTAGTCATTTCGGGATTCATCACTGACAAGGGGCTGGAGTGGGGCCCCATGGCGGCGCTGAGCATGGTTTTGATCGTGCCGGTGGTCATCCTGGTGTGGATCCTGCAAAAGGACTTTGTTTCCGGCCTGACAATGGGCTCTGTGAAAGAATAAAGGAGGCTGCTTCATGGAAAAGACGATCAATGGCGTGCGCTGCCGGGTGGTGCCTGGGGAGTGGGATGTGTATTTTGACATGGCACTAACCATGTACGAGGAGATCGTAAAGAACAACGCACGGGGAAAGCCCACGGTGTTTATTGTGCCTGTTGGCCCTACGGAGCAGTATCCTATTTTGGCCAAGCTGGTCAACAGTCAGCGGGTATCCCTGAAAAATGTGCATTTCTTTAACATGGATGAATATCTCATCACCCCCACCCAGCGGATCGATGATGGGGACAAGATGAGCTTCCACGGCCGGATGCAGCGGGAATTCTACGACCGGGTGGATCCGGAACTGGTGATGCCGGAAAGCCAGCGGCATTTCCCGGAGCCGGGACACGAAGAAGAGTATGACCGGATGATCGAAGAACTGGGCGGCCCGGACATGTGCTTCGGTGGCCTGGGAATCAACGGCCATGTGGCCTTTAACGAGGCGGCGGAAGCGGACGATCCCATTACCGCGGATGAATTCGCTGCTCTGGGTACCCGGGTTCTGCGTATCACCCGGGAGACTCGTGCCATCAATGCCTTCGGCTACCAGCGGGGAGACCTGGCCGGAATGCCCGAATGGTGCATCACGGTGGGTATGAAGCCCATCCTTTCTTCCAGAAAGGTGTACATTGCGCTGAACCGTCCCTGGCAGAATGGCCCGCTGAAGCACGTGCTGCTGGGCGAGGAGTGCCCCCAGTGGCCCTCTTCTCTGCTGCGCAGGGTAGGGGATGTGCAGCTGTGCATGACGGAAGCCATCGCCCAGGGCGTGGTGGAATGACACAGAGATAAGATCATATGAGTGCCTTGTCAGGGGCTGCCACGGGATGGTTGAAAGATCATCTGAGGCAGCTCCTGATTTTGTTCGGAGGGGATGGACGGCATGGAGCGTTTATTTATAAATTATTAAGACCCTTCCGCTTTACGCAAGGGGAAATCTATGGTAAAATAAATCAATATCAACATGCGGGAGGATCTTTTCATGAGATTGCCGAATCCCAGAAAACACAAATGGAATTTTACAGCCCTCAGCTTCCTGTTCCCCTTTGTGGGGATGCTGCTGGTGATGCTGATCAGCGGTTATAAACCCTTTGGCAAGTATTCTATGCTGTATTCGGATATGTACCATCAGTACTATCCTTTCTTCGTGGCGTTCCGCCGGAGTTTGCGTGCCGGGGAATCTCTGCTGTATAATTGGAGCATAGGCATGGGGCTGGACTATGTTGGACTGATTTCCTATTATCTGGCCAGCCCCCTGAACTTACTCAGCGTGCTGGTACCGGAGAAATGGCTGCTCAGCTTCTTTTCTCTGCTAATGCCGGTAAAGCTGGGATTTGCCGGGCTGTTTTTTGTCATGTTTTTGAAGAAACTCTATGGCAAGGACGACTTTTCCCTGGTGGTCTTCGGATCTATGTATGCCCTGTGTGCCTGGGCACTGGGCTTCCAGTGGAACATTATGTGGCTGGACAGTTTTGCGCTGCTGCCCCTGGTGATTCTGGGTGAAATCAAACTTTTGCGGGAAAAACGTTTCTTCCTGTACACGGTTTCCCTGTTTTTTGCGGTATATTCCAATTATTATATTGGATTTTTCGTGTGCATCTTCGTGGCGCTGGTGTTCTTCTGCTATGAGATCTGCCAGTTTCCCGGCTGGAAGCGCATGGGACTGGATCTTGTGCGCATTGCGGCGTTCTCCCTGCTGGCCATTGGCATGACGGCGGTTTTGGAGCTGCCTACACTGGCGGCGCTGCAAACTACCCAGTCCAGTGTCAATGCGTTCCCGACAACTTTCCGGCTGAATATCGCCTCGGAGAATACCATCAAGGGGCTGCTGGATGCCATGCGTCAGGTGGCGGGCAACATGGCCGGCGGCCTGGAGCCGAACTTCAAGGAAGGGCTTCCCAATATTTACTGCGGTGTGATTACCGTCCAGCTTGCCTGGCTCTTCCTGATGGCTCGGGAGGTCAGGCTGCGGGACAAGCTGTGTGCCGTTTTCCTGCTGCTGTTTTTTACCCTGAGCTTTATCATCCGTCAGCTGGATTATATCTGGCACGGGTTCCATTTTCCCAATATGATTCCTTACCGGTTCAGCTTTCTGTATAGCTTTGTGCTGCTGTATATGGCTTACCGGGGCTGGCTGTTGCGGCGGCGCTTCGGCAAGCGCCATATCCTGGCGGCAGCACTGCTTACGGCGGCGCTCTTTAGCTGCTGCGACAGCATCCTGGATACCCAGAGTGTGGAGGTTTGGGGACTGAATCTGGAAGTTCCTGTGTATCTGCTGTACAACGGCGGCTTCCTGCTGGCTTTCACCGGAGCGCTGCTGTATGGCAAGAAGCGGGTGCCGATCCCGATGGATGCCTCCGGGGAAGCGCTGAATCAGCTGCGCTTCCGCCAGAGCTGCTACCGAGTGCATGCCCGCTGGGCGGTGCTGGCATTGGCCGTGCTGGAAATGGGTGCCAACCTGCTGGCGTTCGGGCTGTATTTTCCGGGAACCGGCGTTTCCAACTACCCCAAGGGGACACAGGCGGCTGCTTCCATGTTCCGCTATATGCATGAGCGGGAGGACGAGCTGTTCTACCGGGCAGAGACTGCCCATTCCCAGACGCTGAACGATGATGCACTGAATGGCTACAATGGCATCTCTGCTTTTACAAGCTCTGCCAATGTAAAGGTTACGGAGTTTATGAAGGCGCTGGGCTATGGTGCCAAGAACACGTATAACCGTTACTGCTTTGAGGAAAGCTCCCCGGTGGCCAACCTCTTCCTGAATTTGAAATATATGATGGATCGGGATGGCCGGGACAGAACCAGTTCCGTTTTCCGGGAGGTACACCACTACGATAAGGTGACGCTGCTGGAAAATACCGCCTATCTTCCTCTGGGATTCCTGGCGGAATCCGGCCTGGAAGAGCTGGATTTCTCTTCAGGAGACGATTCCTTCCAGTTCCAGAATCAGCTCTTCTCCGCTGCCACAGGGCTGGAAGCTCAGGTTTGGGAGGATATTGTGGGCAACAATGTGGTGGTTTTGGGCAACGGTACCCAGGTGACGGAAAAGCAGACCCGTGGCAAGGTGAGTTACACCGAATGTGAAGAGGGCGCCTATGTGTCCTATTTCTTCACTGCGGAGCGGGATGGTTTCGTCTGTATCCGCTTGGACTGCCCCAAGCGCAACGACTTTGTGGTGGCGCTGAACGGCGTGGATATGTACCGGGAGACCATCAGTCTGCCCCAAATGCTGGCTGTAGGGGATATGCAGGCAGGGGACACCGTGGAGGTGCGGGTGCTGTGCGACCAGGGAGAGAGCAGCACCATGACCGTCACCGCCGCCCAGCTGCGCAGCGACCTGTTCCGCTGGGGTTACGATATTTTGAGCGCTTCCACACTGGAGCTGACTTCCTTCCGCCAGACCCGGGTGGAAGGTACCATCGAGTGTGACCGGGACGGCCTGATGTATACCTCCGTGCCCCAGAATGGCAACTGGCAGGTGTATGTGGATGGCCGGCGGGTGGAAGAAAAACTGGTGGGCAACTGTATGATCGCCGTGGAGCTTACCCAGGGGGAGCACACCATCCGCCTACAATATAAAAATGCAGCCTTCTCTCTGGGCTGGAAGATCTCTTTGCTGTGCGCCGCAGTCTTCGCCCTGGTCAGCTACCTGGCCTACAAGCCGGAGCTGGGCAGAAGCAAAAAGAAAAAATAAAGCCCATTTGCGCCGCATCCCGGTGGAAAACCCGGAATGCGGCGCTTTCTTCAAAAAAAGCTTGACAAACAATACCCTGTGATGTAAAATAACCCCGCAATTGCATACTGGACAGTTCGTAACCATCCTGTCGTAAAATAAAACTAGGACTTTGGATGGGCGCTTTGCGCTCATTTTTTCTGTTTTTGTGGGTGGGGTTTGTCCATCCACTTTTTCATTGTTAGGAGTATTCTTATGAATAGAACCAGATATATGACCCACGCTGCCATCATTGCGGCGCTGTATGCCGTGCTGACCCATATGCAGAACCTGCTGCTGCCAAGCTCTGCCAGTATGGCCATCCAGCTGCGCATTTCCGAAGCGCTGATGGTGCTTTCCTTCTTCACTCCGGCGGCGATTCCGGGGTTGAGCATTGGCTGCCTGCTGTTCAACCTGACTTTCTCTGGTACGCTGCCCCTGGATTTCCTGCTGGGTACCCTGGCTACAGGACTGGCTGCCTGGGGCATGTGGAAAACCAGGCAGATTAAGCTGGGACGGCTGCCGGTTCTGGGGTTGTGTCTGCCGGCGCTGACCAATGCGGTGCTGGTTGGCTGGGAGTTGACCCAGTACGTGGGCGGGGCGTTCCCGGTCAATGCCCTGTCCGTCGCCTTGGGAGAGCTGGCTGTGGTGCCGGTGCTGGGGGGCATGGTTTATATCAGCCTGCAAAGCCGTGGACTGGGTGCACGGATCTTTGCCAGGTAACACATGGGAAGCGGGCAGAGTGGGGCACTCTGCCCTATTTTCGTATCTTTTTATCGAATTGACGAATTCGACAGTGTTTCCCGGGAATCGGCGGGATTTCTGTTGCTTCTGCGTTCTTGACGAAAATCCGATTGCTTGGTATAATCGACTTGTCAATTGGATACGAACCCTTATGACTGACGGATAAGTGGAGCACCACGTGGAGTAAGGGAAAGAATTTTGCCGACCGTCTGGGCTTGCTTGCGTTCCTGATTTCGGGAGGGTAAGTGGGCTCTTTTTGCTTTTTTTCAGGAGGTAAACGATGAAAAAAGTTGGAATTATCATGGGAAGCGACAGTGATTTGCCAATTCTGCGCAAAACAATGGATACTTTGGAGTCTTTGGCCATTCCCTACAGCTGCCATATTTTCTCCGCACACAGAACGCCGGAGGAGGCACGGGAGTTTGCCATTTCCGCCCGGGCGGAGGGCTATGGTGTGCTGATTGCCGCGGCCGGAATGGCGGCACACCTGGCCGGTGCCATTGCTGCCAACACCACCCTGCCTGTAATCGGTATCCCCTGCAAGGGACCGGTGCTGGATGGGATGGATGCCCTTCTTTCCACAGTGCAAATGCCTTCCGGTATTCCGGTGGCTACCGTAGCCATCAATGGCGGTGTGAATGCCGCGCTGTTGGCTGCCCAGATCCTTTCTCTGGGGGATCAGGCTCTGGCAGACAAGCTGGATGCCAAGCGGGCACTGGATAAGGCAAAAGTCTTGGAAAAGGACGCATTGCTCCAGCAGGAGTTGAACAACCACAAGGGGGAGTAACACATGGGCGGATTCTTTGGCGCGGTCTCCAAGCGGGACTGCATTCTGGATGTTTTCTTCGGCACAGACTATCACTCCCACCTGGGAACCCGCCGGGGCGGTATGGCCGCGTTTGACCCGGAGCTGGGATTGCAGCGAGAGATCCATAATATCGAAAATTCCCCCTTCCGTACCAAGTTCGATGGCATTCTGGACGAGATGAAGGGGCATGCTGCCATTGGCTGCATCTCCGATACGGACCCCCAGCCTTTGCTGATCCGCTCTGTACTGGGCACTTATGCCATTTGTACCATCGGTATCATCAATAATGCCAATGCCCTTTTGCGGCAATACCTGTCCTTCAGCGGCGGTCACTTTGAGGCGATGAGCGGCGGAAAGGTCAACTCCAACGAGCTGATTTCTGCCATGATCGATCAGAAAAGTACCTTTGCTGAGGGCATTCGTTTTGCTCAGGATATGATCGAGGGTACGGCGAATATTCTTATTCTGAAAGACGACGGGCATATCATTGCCGCCCGGGATAAGCTGGGGCGGCTGCCGGTAATCATTGGAAAAAATGAAGATGGCTACTGTGTCACCTTTGAGGACTATGCCGGAGAGAAGCTTGGTTACGAGGTGTGCCGGGAGCTGGGGCCGGGAGAAATTGTAGAACTTACCGCCGACGGCGTCACTGTTCTGACTCCCGCACTGCAAAAGAAGAAAATCTGCGCCTTCCTCTGGACATACTATGGTTATCCCACCAGTTGCTACGAGGGAAAGAACGTGGAAGTGATGCGCTACCGCAACGGCCGGATTATGGCCAAGGCGGATAAAGAAAATGGCATCGCACAGGATATAGATTATGTCGGCGGTGTTCCGGATTCCGGAACGCCCCATGCCATCGGTTATGCCAACGAAAGCGGCATTCCCTTCGCCCGCCCCTTCATTAAGTATACCCCTACCTGGCCCCGCAGCTTCATGCCCAGCAACCAGTCGGAGCGGAACATGGTGGCCAAGATGAAGCAGATCCCCGTGGATGAGCTGATTCGGGACAAAAAGCTGCTGTTCGTGGACGATTCCATCGTCCGGGGCACCCAGCTGCGGGAAACGGTGGATTTCCTCTATGAGCACGGGGCGAAGGATGTTCACATTCGTTCGGCCTGCCCGCCGATTCTCTACGCCTGCAAATACCTGAATTTCTCCCGCTCCAATTCGGAAAACGAGCTGATTGCCCGCAAGACCATTCTGGAGATTGAAGGCGAAGAGGGGCTGAAGCATTTGGACGAATACAGAGACGGTACCACAGAGCGGGGCAAACGGTTGCGCCAAACCATCTGTGAGAATCTGCATTTTTCCAGTCTGGAATACCAGACTCTGGAAGGCGTTCTGGAGGCCATTGATCTTCCGGAATGCGATGTTTGTACATACTGCTGGAACGGCAAGGAATAAAAAAGAAAAGGAGATTCCCCATGGATCACAAGAATTCTCAGTCTGCCAGCTACGCCGCTGCCGGTGTAGACATCACCGCCGGATACAAATCCGTAGAGCTTATGAAGAAACACGTTGCCCGCACCCGGAACGAAGGCTGCCTGGACGATGTGGGCGGCTTCGGCGGCTGCTTTGGCCTGAACCTGGAGGGCATTTCCCAGCCGGTTCTGGTTTCCGGTACCGATGGCGTGGGTACCAAGCTGAAAATGGCGATGCTGCTGGATAAGCATGATACCATTGGTATCGACTGTGTTGCCATGTGTGTAAACGATGTAATTTGCTGCGGCGCAAAGCCCCTGTTCTTCCTGGATTATATTGCCTGCGGCAAGAACTACCCCGAAAAGATTGCCTCCATCGTCTCCGGTGTGGCAGAGGGCTGTGTCCAGTCCGGTTGCGCCCTCATCGGCGGCGAAACGGCCGAGCACCCCGGTATGATGCCTGTGGATGACTACGATTTGGCGGGTTTCACCGTTGGTGTTGTGGACAAAAAGAAGATCATTGATTCCAGCCGCATGGAGGCGGGGGATGTGGTGATTGCCCTGGCTTCCTCCGGCATCCACTCCAATGGCTTCAGCCTGATCCGCAAGGTCTTTGATATTGACCGGAACCCTGCTTCTCTGTATGAGCCCTGCCAGGCTCTGGGTGGGGCAACCATTGCCGATACCCTGCTTACTCCTACCAAGATCTATGTAAAGAGCGTACTGGCACTGCTGGAAAAGGTGGATGTCAAGGGCATCAGCCATATCACCGGCGGCGGTTTCTACGAGAATATCCCCCGCAGCGTGCCCGATGGCCTGTGCGCCAAGATCGACAAGAGCGCCGTGCGGGTGCTGCCCATCTTTGATCTGATTGCGTCTACCGGCAATATTCCGGAGCGGGATATGTACAATACCTATAACATGGGCGTGGGCATGAGTATTGTGGTGCCGCAGGCTCAGGTGGATACCGCACTGGATATTCTCACCGCGCATGGAGAAACGGCCTATGTCATCGGCCGGATCGTAGAAAACGAAGAAAAGGTGATTCTGGAATGAAAACACGCATTGCCGTTCTGGTCTCCGGCGGCGGTACCAACCTGCAGGCACTGATCGATGCCCAGAGAAGCGGATTGCTTTGCAGCGGAGAGCTTGCACTGGTGGTTTCCAACAATCCGGATGCCTATGCCCTGGAGCGGGCGAAGAAGGCCGGGATCGAATGCCGTGTGCTGACCAGAAAGCTTTTGGGTTCCCAGGAGAATTTTGAAGCGGCGCTTCTGGAAGTGCTGCGCAATGCCGGCATTGAAGTGATTGTGCTGGCAGGCTTTATGAGCATCCTCTCCGGAGAATTCACTGCCCGGTATCCCAGGCGGATTCTTAATGTGCACCCCTCTCTGATTCCCGCCTTCTGCGGAGCAGGCTACTATGGCCTGCGTGTCCATGAGGCGGCGCTGGAAAAAGGCGTGAAGGTCACCGGGGCAACGGTACACTTTGTCAACCATATTCCGGATGGCGGGGAGATCATTGCCCAGAAGGCGGTGGAGATAATCCCCGGGGATACCCCTCAGAGCCTGCAGCGGCGGGTGATGGAGCAGGCCGAGTGGCAGCTGCTCCCCCAGGCTGTGCAGATGGTCTGCGCACAAATCCAAAATCAATAAACAAGAAATAGGAGTGCTCCCAATGAATGTATATGAAATGGCTCGCATGGGCGAGCTTCTCGGTGCAAACAGCTATCCCGGCCGGGGAATCGTTCTGGGTCTGACCCCGGACGGCAAGCAATCTGTCGCGGCCTACTTTATTATGGGACGCAGCGTTAACAGCCGCAACCGGGTGTTCCGCCAGGAGCCCGATGGCATTCGCACGGAAGCCTATGATCCTGCCAAGATGGTGGACCCAAGCCTGATCATTTACCATCCGGTACGCCAGCTGGGCCGGGCGCTGATCGTCACCAACGGCGACCAGACCGATACCATCCGGGATTATCTGGAGCAGGGGAAAACCATGGAGGAGGCTCTGCGCAGCCGGAAATTTGAGCACGACGGCCCCAACTGGACTCCCCGTATTTCCGGCCTGCTTTCCTGGGATGGCAGCTACAAGATGTCCATTCTGAAGGCATCCGATTTGGCGGGTACCGGCTGCAACCGCTATACCTATGACTTTGATCCCATCGCCGGTCTGGGACACTTCCTGCATACCTATGTGTGCGATGGAAACCCGGTGATCCCCACCTTCCAGGGGGAACCGGAGCGGGTGGAAATCCCCCAGGATATGGATCGCTTTGTGGAAGAACTGTGGAGCAATCTGAACGGGGACAATAAAATTTCCCTGTTTGTACGCTATACCGATCTGGAAACCGGAACTTACCGGCAGAAGATTATCAATCGTTACGAATAATGGGAGGCAACAATGAAGGAATTTGAATTGAAATACGGCTGTAACCCCAATCAGAAACCGGCCAAGATCTTTATGAAGGATGGCTCCGAGCTGCCCATTACGGTGCTCAACGGTCGCCCCGGATATATCAATTTCCTGGATGCCCTCAATGCCTGGCAGCTGGTGAAGGAGCTGAAGCAGGCTCTGGGTCTGCCTGCGGCCACCTCTTTTAAGCATGTCTCCCCCACCTCTGCGGCAGTGGGTCTGCCTCTTCCACAGGAGCTGAAAAAGGCTTGCTTTGTGGAAGACTGGCCTGGTCTGGAGGAAAGCCCTCTGGCTTGTGCCTATGCCCGTGCCCGAGGTACAGACCGGCTTTGCTCCTTCGGAGATTGGGTGGCACTGTCGGACAAGTGCGATGTGGTCACTGCCAGGCTCATTGCCCGGGAGGTTTCCGATGGTGTGATCGCCTCCGGATATGAACCGGAGGCACTGGAAATTCTGAAAGCCAAGCGTAAGGGCAGCTACAATGTGGTTGCCATTGATGAAGACTATGTTCCCCAGCCGGTGGAGACCAAGGATGTTTATGGCGTTACCTTCCAGCAGGGGCGGAATGATTTTAAAATCGACGAAGATCTGCTCTCCAACGTGGTTACCCGCAACCGGGAGCTGCCTGCCTCTGCACGCCGGGATCTGATCGTTGCGCTGATCACCCTGAAATATACCCAGTCCAACTCTGTGTGCTATGCTTACGATGGCCAGGCCATCGGCGTGGGCGCCGGGCAGCAGTCCCGGATTCACTGCACCCGCTTGGCGGGTACCAAGGCGGATACCTGGTTCCTGCGGCAGCATCCCAAGACCCTGGCGCTGCCCTTCCGGGAAGAGCTGGGGCGTCCGGAGCGGGACAATGTGATCGATAGCTATATCAACGGAAACGAAGAGGACGTATGCGCCGAAGGTATTTGGCAGGGCTATTTCACTTCCCGGCCGGAGCCTTTGACCCAGGAGGAAAAGAAAAAATACTTGAGCGAACGCACCGGAGTTGCGCTGGGCTCGGATGCTTTCTTCCCCTTCCCGGATAATATCAAGCGTGCGTCTTTCTCCGGTGTCAGTTATGTGGCACAGCCCGGTGGTTCGATCCGGGATGATTTGGTAATTGAGGCCTGCGATGCCCGGGGCATGACCATGGCCTTTACCGGTATGCGACTGTTCCACCACTAAGGGGAGGAAAAACGGATGAAAATTATGGTTGTCGGCGGTGGCGGACGGGAACACGCCATCATCAAAAAGCTGAAGCAGAATCCTGCGGCAGAGGAGATCTACGCGCTGCCCGGAAACGGTGGTATTGCTGCGGATGCCCGGTGTGTGCCTATTGCCGCAACGGATATTGGCGGAATCGTCTCCTTTGCTGTGGAAAATAAGATCGACTATGCGGTTGTTGCACCGGACGACCCTCTGGTACTGGGAGCGGTGGATGCGCTGCAGGAGAAGGGCATTCCCTGCTTTGGCCCCAAAGCCAACGCTGCCATTTTGGAGGGCAGCAAGGTATTTGCCAAGGAGCTGATGAAAAAGTATGCCATCCCTACCGCAAAGTATGCGGTGTTCCGGGATATGGCATCCGCCCTGGAATATCTGCAGACGGCACCCGTGCCTACGGTGATCAAAGCCGATGGCCTGGCGCTGGGCAAGGGCGTGATCATCGCCCAGACCCGTCAGGAGGCAATGGATGCCGTTCGCTCCATGATGGAGGACAAGGTGTTCGGCAAGAGTGGCGATCAGATCGTGATTGAAGAATTCCTGACGGGTCCGGAGGTAAGCGTTCTGGCCTTTACCGATGGCAAGACGGTGAAGCCCATGGTCTCTTCTATGGATCACAAGCGGGCGGGGGATGGCGATACCGGCCTGAATACAGGCGGCATGGGAACCATTGCCCCCAATCCCTGCTATACGCCGGAAATCGCCCGGCGCTGTATGGAGGAAATTTTCCTGCCCACGGTACAGGCGATGAATGCCGAGGGGAGAACTTTTACCGGCTGCCTGTACTTTGGCCTGATGCTTACGCCTGATGGGCCGAAGGTCATTGAATACAATTGCCGTTTTGGTGACCCGGAGACCCAGGTGGTACTGCCTCTGCTGGAAAGCGACCTGCTTACTGTGATGCAGGCCACCACCAATGGCACATTGGCTCAGACGGAGGTTCGTTTTTCCGACCGGTATGCCTGCTGCGTTATCCAGGCTTCCCGGGGCTATCCCGCAGCTTATGAAAAGGGATTTCCCATTACAATGACCCCCGAGGCTGCTGATTGCACTTATGTGGCGGGTGCCAAGCTGGATGCACAGGGAAATCTGGTTACTTCAGGCGGCCGTGTAACCGGCACCACTGCTCTGGGAGATACCCTGGAACAGGCTGTCCGGGAGGCTTACCGCCTGTCCGACGGTGTGCGGTTTGCCAACGCCTACCGCCGCAGCGACATTGGCCAAAAAGCATTGGCCGCCTATAAAGAATAAACGCCGGGAGGAACACTATGGTTTATCGTATTTTTGTAGAGAAAAAGCAGGCATTGGCCGCTGAGGCCAATAGTCTTCTGGCGGATGCCAGGCATCTGCTGGGCATTGAAGGTCTGACCCAGGTGCGGATCCTAAACCGCTACGATGCGGAGAATATTACCAAAGAGCTGTTTGACTATGCGGTAAAGACCGTCTTCTCGGAACCCCAGCTGGACATTGCCTGCCCGGAGGTGGATTTGTCCGGCGCCACGGTGTTTGCCACGGAATTCCTGCCCGGCCAGTTTGACCAGCGGGCGGACTCCGCTGCTCAGTGTATCCAGATCATCTCCCAGGGAGAGCGCCCCACGGTGCGCACAGCCAAGGTGTACGCTCTGTATGGCACGCTGACGGAGCAGGAGCTGGCTGCCATCAAGAAATATGTCATTAACCCTGTGGAAGCCAGAGAGGCTTCCATGGATATGCCCGAAACACTGAAAGTGGACTATGCCCTGCCGGAGCATGTGGCCACCATGGAGGGTTTCACGGAGCTTTCCCGGGAGGCGCTGGAAGAATTTATCCGCAGCTACGGTCTGGCAATGGATTTGGATGATATTCTCTTCTGCCAGGCATATTTCCGCAAGGAGGGTCGCCAGCCTACCATTACGGAAATCCGCATGATCGATACTTACTGGTCTGATCACTGCCGCCATACCACTTTCGGTACGGTGATTGACGGAGTGAGTTTCCAGGACGCACAGCTGCAAAAGACCTATCAGACCTATCTGGATACCCGCAAGCGCCTTGGAAGAGAGCATAAGCCCATCTGCCTGATGGATTTGGCTACCATTGCAGTCAAGCACCTGAAAGCTACCGGAAAGCTGGAAAAGTTGGACGAGTCGGAGGAAATCAATGCCTGTACCGTGAAAATGGACGTGGAGGTAGACGGGGTGAAGGAGCCCTGGCTGCTGCTGTTCAAGAATGAGACCCACAACCATCCCACGGAGATTGAACCCTTTGGCGGCGCTGCCACCTGCATCGGCGGTGCTATCCGGGATCCGCTGTCCGGCCGTTCCTATGTGTATGGTGCCATGCGTGTCACCGGTGCGGCAGACCCTCTGAAGAGTGTGGCGGAAACCATTCCCGGTAAGCTGCCCCAGCGGAAGCTGGTCACCACCGCAGCGGCAGGTTACTCCTCCTATGGTAACCAGATTGGCCTGGCCACCGGTATTGTGGATGAAATTTATCATCCCGGCTATGCGGCCAAGCGCATGGAAATCGGTGCCGTGATTGCAGCTACCCCTGCACAGAATGTGCGCCGGGAGCGCCCGGAACCCGGAGATGTGGTCATCCTGCTGGGTGGCAACACCGGCCGTGACGGCTGTGGTGGTGCCACTGGTTCTTCTAAGAGCCATACCGTCAATTCACTGGAAACCTGTGGCGCAGAGGTTCAGAAGGGCAATGCTCCGGAGGAGCGGAAGCTCCAGAGGTTGTTCCGCAACCCTGAGGCAAGCAAGCTGATCAAGCGCTGCAATGACTTCGGCGCCGGTGGCGTTTCCGTAGCCATTGGTGAGCTGGCCGATGGACTGACCATCGATCTGAATGCCGTGCCCAAAAAGTACGAAGGTCTGGATGGTACGGAGCTGGCCATATCCGAATCCCAGGAGCGTATGGCGGTTGTGGTGGAGCGGAAGGATATGCCCCGTTTCCTGGAGCTGGCAGCGGAGGAAAACCTGAATGCCACCAAGGTTGCTGATGTAACAGAGGAAGCACGCCTGGTGATGCACTGGAATGGGGAGACCATCTGCGACATCAGCCGTGAATTCCTGAATTCCAATGGTGCTGATAAGCACATCACTGCTGAGGCACAGCCTGCGCAGGCTTACGATAAGGCAATTCCCGCCTCCTTCCGCCAGGGCTTCCTGGAGGTGGCTTCGGATCTGAATACCTGCTCCAAGCGGGGGCTGTCTGAACGGTTTGACTCCACCATTGGTGCCGGAACTGTGCTGATGCCCTTCGGCGGCAAGCACCAGCTCACCCCTATCCAGGCTATGGTGCAGAAGATCTCCGTGGAGAAAAAGCACACCAACGACTGCTCTTTCATGTCCTTTGGCTACAATCCTTTTATCACCTCCGCCTCCCCCTACCATGGCGCGTATCTGGCAGTGGTGGAATCTGTGGCCAAGCTGGTGGCCAGTGGTGCGGCGTTTGAAGATGTATATCTGACCTTCCAGGAGTACTTTGAGCGACTGGGCAAGGATCCCAAGCGTTGGGGCAAGCCTCTGGCCGCTCTGCTGGGTGCTTTCCAGGCGCAGATGGATCTGGAAATTGGCGCCATCGGCGGCAAGGATTCCATGTCCGGCACGTTTGAAAATCTGGATGTTCCTCCCACGCTGGTTTCCTTCGCAGTGACCACAGGAAAGGTCGAGCAGGTGATTTCTCCGGAATTCAAGGCGGAAAATCATAAGGTAACCCTCCTTTGTCCGAAATTTGACGAAAATGGCTTGCCCAGGACCGACTCTCTGGTGTCTGTGTTCCATACGGTCACAGATTTGATGCGCAGTGGCAGAGTTGTGGCAGCCTATACCCCCGGAATGGGTGGCGTAGCAGAGGCCGTAATGAAGATGGGCTTCGGCAACGGCTTGGGCTTTGCTTTTGAAGAGGGGCTTCCTCTGGAAACATTGTTTGGCTACCGGTATGGCTCTTTCCTGCTGGAATTTGCCGGAGAAGAGACGGTTGGAACGCTGCTTGGCCGCACCACCGGTGGATGCTTCTGCTATGGCGGCGAAGAGCTGACGCAGCAGGAGGTGCTTTCCGCTTACGAAAACAAGCTGGAAAGCGTCTACAGCTGTAATATCCCCACCCAGCAGGTGCCTATGGAGAATTTCTCTTACCAGGCCACTGCCCGGGTAGCACCGGCTGTGGCTGTGGCTAAGCCGAAGGTGCTGATTCCCGCGTTCCCCGGTACCAACTGCGAATATGATTCTGCCAAAGCTGTGGCGGATGCCGGCCTGGAGCCGGAAATTGTGGTGGTACGCAACCTGACCTCCGATGCAATCTCTGCCAGCGTGGATGCTTTTGCCGGAAAGCTGAAGCAGGCGCAGATGGTCTTTATCCCCGGCGGCTTCTCTGGCGGCGATGAGCCGGATGGCTCTGCCAAGTTCATCACTGCCTTCTTCCGCAATGCCGCGGTAAAGGAAGGGGTTATGGATCTGCTGAATCGGCGGGATGGCCTGATGTGCGGTATTTGCAATGGCTTCCAGGCGCTGATCAAGCTGGGGCTGGTACCCTATGGAGAGATCCGGGATACGGATGAGGACGACGCAACCCTGACGTTCAATACCATTGCCCGGCACCAGAGCCGCATTGTGCGTACCCGCATTGCTTCCAATAAGTCGCCCTGGCTGGCGCTGACTCAGGTTGGGGAAACTTACAGTGTGCCCATTTCCCACGGCGAAGGCCGCTTCCTGGCCAGTGAAGAAATGATTCGCCGCCTGGCTGCAAATGGCCAGATTGCCACCCAGTATGTAGATTTGCAGGGCAACGCTACGGCGGATGTCCACTTCAACCCCAATGGCTCCATGTATGCCATCGAAGGCATCACCTCTCCGGATGGCCGTGTATTCGGTAAGATGGGTCATAGCGAGCGTATCGGTGCCGGACTGTACCGCAACGTTCCCGGGGAATATGACATTCAGATGTTCCGGGCGGCTGCAAAATACTTTAAGTAAGCTTCGGCAGTTTCTCCGTGGGGCACGGCAAGCAGCTCCACGGAGAAAAGTGCTTGACATTTCCGCAAATTGTTTATATAATTCCTGCAATATGTGCTGCCACCGGGCAGCGGTGCGAGGGCACCCGTATACACATCGTTAGGTCGTAGAAGATGTGTACACGGGTGCCTGTTTTTGCTTTTTGGAGGGTATATGCATTTCAACATTTCTTATTTCACAAAATGGGAGCTGACCTTGTGGGGAAGCTCAACGGTCGGGATCCTGGCCTCCTTTGTTGTCTTTGACAGGAGCAACTATCTTATACTGGCGGCATCTCTGATTGGTGCCACATCGCTGATTTTCAATGCGAAGGGCAATCCTGTGGGGCAGGGGCTGATGATTCTGTTCAGCCTGCTCTACGGGGGTATTTCCTATGGCTTTTCTTACTTCGGGGAGATGATCACCTATCTGGGTATGACGGCTCCGATGGCACTGGTAGCACTGATGAGCTGGCTGCGCAATCCCTTTAAAGGAAATCGTTCCCGGGTTGCGGTAAACCGGCTGAAGGTATTTGAACCGGGACTGCTGGTGCTGCTTACCACAGTGGTGACCCTGGGATTTTACTTTGTTTTGGATTTCTTTGGTACGGCCAATATGCTGCCCAGTACGGTATCGGTAGCCACCAGCTTCCTGGCGGTGTATCGACTTTCCGCCGGAGTCCTTACTATGCTTTGGCGTACAGCGCCAATGATCTGGTTCTGATCCTTTTGTGGATGCTGGCCGCCAGGGAGAATCCGTCTTATTATTCCGTTGTGGTGTGCTTTGCCATGTTTCTTGTGAATGACCTGTACGGCTTTTTCAGCTGGCAGCGGATGGCACGGGAGCAGGGGGCATAATGCATAGAATTCCGTGGGAAAATATCGATTTCAAGTTGACAAGAACCCGGCTTGCTCTTATAATACAGATGGAAATCTTTGGGTTTCACAAAAGAATAAGCTGCATGGCGTCCTCCACAAGTTCTGCCTCCGGGCAGGTGCGAGAGATCAGGAAACCCGGTGAAAGTCCGGGGCATATACCCGTTGCTGTAAGTGCAGGAGCCTGTATTCATGGCGTGAGCCGGTCACTTGGGAAACCTGGGAAGGCGGAATACAGGCGCAGGAGTTTTCCCTAATGCACAAGCCAGAAGACCAGCCATGCTCGAGACTCTAGGGCACCTCTGCAATAGGGTGAGGGAGAGTATGGGGTAAGCGAGAAAATCGGTCGCACAGACACCGTTCAGGTGCCTGTGCGTTTTTTATGGAATGGATAGAAAAGGAGTTGTGCAAATGTACAGACGCATGCTGGCGAGCCTTATGGCGCTGATTTTGCTGGTGGGGATGCTTCCCGCCCCGGCAATGGCTTCGGAGGAAACTGTGCCTCAGGAAACTCTGGCGGATCAGTTGCAACCGGATACTATGCAAGAGCAGCCGGAAGAACAACAACCGGAAGAAGTGACTGCCGGGAATGAGGCAACGATGCCACAGCCGGAAGAGACAACGGGAGAACCCCAGGAAGAAACGCGGGGAGAAACGCAGGAAGAGACTGTCGCTGCCGATGTGCAGAGTACCGCCTGCGAGACGGATGCTCTGCCGGTGCAGCAGAGTGTGGAGCAGGAGGTTTTTCTTTCAAGCCTGTATTTCAGTGCCCTTCCCTCCGGTGCTACTCAGGCGGATGCTCTGGTACTGGTGCCTGCCTTTTCTCCGGAGGTGACGGAGTATACCCTGATGCTTTCGGATTATGGGTCTGATGCTGGAATGTATCTCTATGCTGCCCTGGATGAAACTGCCGGGGACGGGGTGCAGCTTCGGGCGGAATATATCCCGGCAGGGCAGGAAGCGGTAGCATCCTATCCGGTGACCTCCGGTGACAGTACAGGTTGTGGACTTCCCGGCATCATAAAGGAAAATGATCTGGCGGGAAATACATTGTCTATACACGCAGGTATCCCCGAACAGACGGAAAAAACCTACCGGATACATATTGGCCGCAGGGCAACTTTAAGCGGCCTGACGGTGGCGGATCAGGATGGGAACGACATTGCGCTGAACCTTCCGTTCCACAGGGAGACCTATACTTATCAGGGAGCAGTGCCTTTGTTTCCCACAACGGTTTTGAAGCTGACTGCTACAGCAACCGCCGGAACTGCGGCAACGCTGACCATTGCCGCAGTTGCAGGGACAATCGGTGAGGAAGCGGAGATTGTTCCCGCCTGGAGCGAGGATGGAAGCTATTCGCTGCCCATTACAGTGGGGGAAGGCCAGGGAAAAAGTGAGTACACGCTGCAATTTACCCGACAGAATCTGGAAATTACTTCTTTGGAGGTGACCAAAGCCCCGGATAAAACCACCTATGTCCCGGGAGAAAGTTTTGATCCGACGGGTATGGAGGTTACGGTACACTGCGATGGAGAAGAGGACTTCACCATAGCCCCGGGTCAGTTTACCTATGCACCCGGCGGGGCGCTGACAGCGCTGGATACCGCCGTGACCATTTCCTATCTGGGAAAAACAGTGGAATATCCCATCACCATGGAAGCCCGGCTGGAAGGGGAGGGCACCCAGGAACAGCCCTACGCGCTGTACAGCCAGGAGGATCTGTATCTGCTGGATCTTTGGGTAGAGCAGGGGAAAACGACGGCCGATACCTATGTCCGGGTGATGGAGGATATTGTCATCACCGGCCAGTGGGAGGGTATCGGAAGTACGGCAACCCCCTTTATGGGAGATTTTGACGGCGGCGGCCATAAAATTTCCATTCCGGCAGGGGGAAAAGCACTGTTCGCAAAAACCCGGGGTGCGGTGATTCATGATCTGTTGCTGTATGGCGAACAGATAGAAGACTATGGACTGGTCAGTACCTATGCAGTGGACAAAAAGGCAAGCTATTATGCTAAATTTTACCGGGTCACCCTGGTAGCGGGTACCAAGACTCTGAAATCCGGCTTTATCGGCGGCTATGCCTCCGGCCAGGATCAGGTTTGGATAGAGGACTGCCATGTAGAGGCGGGCGTGGTCATTGGCTATGACAAGAGCCAGAGTCATATTGGTTCCTTCGGTGGAGAGTTTAATGGCAGCATCCATGGATGCACCAGCTACGCAAGTGTGTACGGTGTGAGTTGGGTTGGCGGCATTGTCGCCAACCAGGGACAATCTATGGCAGATCTGGAAGTGCAGGACTGTACTTTTGGCGGTAGCGTAGTGGCTACAGGAAACTATGTTGGCGGCATTGTCGGCGGCGGCTATGCTGGTACCAACTGGGGTATGGAAACTGCCCCCAATGCCAAGATGGTCACCATTAAGAGCTGTACCAATACCGGTAGCGTCACCGGCGGAAATGCGGTGGGCGGCATCTACGGAGCGGAGGCCTGTGTTCAGCAGTGCTGGCCCAATGGCGCGGGATATATTCTCAACAATCGCTCCACAGGCACGGTAAGCGCTACCTCCGGCAGCTTTGTCGGCGGTATCATCGGTTTTATGCAGTCTCTGAACCGGTATAATCATATCAGTGGCAACTATTATCAAAATGCGGCCAAGGGTATTGGCGGTGTAGCCCATGTGGACACCAGCGCCGTTACCGGCGGCTTCCATGATGGGGTATTCTATTACGATACATCTTCTGATTCCCTGGAAAATATTAACTGTGTGGCGTTGCAAACCTATGTGGAGCTGGCTACCATCGGCAAAGTAGCCACAGGAAATAACCGGGCAGTGACAAAGACGGATTGCAACCGGGAGGATGACCCTCTGGGTGCCGATATGGAGAAGCTCTGCTATACCGATGCTCAGATAGAAGCCTATGTGACAGAGTTGGTGGCAGGAGGCAGCTATAAAACGCAGTATACCGTTGGGGATAAGCTGGATTTGACAGGCATCACCCTGACAGCCGTGTGGAGCGACGGTGAGAAAAAAGTGCTGAAGCTGTCCGATGTAACCATCGGAAGCTACAGCATGGAAAAGACCGGTGCCCAAACCATTACTCTGAGTTATCAAGGGGCGAAGGCGGACATCACCATTCAGATCAGCCCCAAATCCACAAAAATCTATGTGGCTGTCTCCATCCTGGGGGACAGTCATCATGAATCCCCCAGTGCCAACGGTGGCCCCCACGGTTTGGCCAGAGGCGGTCTGACCCCCTGGGCAACGGAAAGCAAAGTGGAAGCGGATGCCAAGGAAACGGTGTGGGATGTGATTCAGAGGGTATGCCAGAAGCACGGCCTGTCCATCCAGGCAAAGTATTCGGAAAAGTACAACAGCTATTATATCGAAGGGATCAACGGCCTGGCAGAATTCGACAATGGAGCCAATTCCGGCTGGATGTATACGGTAAACGGTGTCCACCCGGAGGTGGGCGTATCTGCCAAGTATATCCGCAATGGTGACAAAATCGTTCTGCACTATGCCGATGACTATAGCTACGAAGAGGGGGGCAACGCCTACGGCAAGCCTACGGACAGCGAGCAAGTCCAGGCAAACCAGACAGCCGCCAAGAAGGTGGACGCACTGATTGATAAGATTGGCACCCCCACGGCAGACAGTGGTTCGGCCATCACCGCAGCCTGGGAAGCCTACAATGCGCTGACGGATCAGCAGAAGAAACTGGTAACCAAGCTGGAAGCATTGCAGACCGCTACAAAGAAGTGGAATGCCCTGCTTGCCCAGCAGGTGATGGACTTGATAGAAAAAATCCCCTCTCCCGTTACCAAGGACGGTAGCATGGCCATCCAGACCGCCCGCCGGGGCTATGACAGCCTGACGGAGGATCAGAAGGCGCTGGTGACCAATTATAAGACTCTGACCCAGGCGGAAACCGCATTGGCAAAGTTGAATGCCACCCAGGAGGACAAGAAAAAAGCCCAGGCTGTGATAGATCAAATCCAGGCTTTGGCAGGCATCACAGGAGACAAGCGTGCCGCGGTGGAGGCTGCCCGGGCCGGCTACGAGGCGCTGACGCAGCTGCAAAAGCAACTGGTGGAGAACCTGGAGCTGCTGGAAGCGGAAGAGAAGGTCCTGGAGCAGGGGATTTCCGGAGAAAAGTTCGCCCAGGCTTTCCAAACCACCGGAAGCTATATCCAGGCGCTGGGTACCCCCAGTGTGGGCAGCGTCGGCGGAGAGTGGATGGTGATTGGTCTGGCACGATCCGGTCTGGAAATACCGGATGCAGACCGGTATTATGAAGGGGTAGTGGCCTATGTCCGTGAGCATATCGATGAAAACCAGCGGCTGCACAAGGCGAAGTCTACGGACAATTCCCGGCTGATTTTGGCCCTTACCGCTATGGGCAAGGATGTCACCAATGTTGGTGGCCACAACCTGCTGCTGGGTCTGAACGATATGGATTTCGTGAAAAAGCAGGGAAACAATGGCCCCATTTGGGCGCTGTTGGCATTGGACTGTGGCAATTACCCGGTGCCGGAGGGCAATGTGACCCGGCAGGGGCTGCTGCAGGAGATCCTGGCAGTGCAGACCCCGGACGGAGGCTGGGCAATTTCCGGGACGGAAGCGGATTCGGATATGACCGGCATGGCGCTTCAGGCGCTGGCTCCCTACTGCCGGGAAGTTCCGGAGGTGGCAGCCGCTGTGGAGAAGGCAGTAGAGCGTCTGAGCCGGATGCAGGATGCAGATGGCGGCTACAGCACTTTCGGAAACGGCGGCAAGGTAGCTACCAGCGAGTCCATTTCCCAGGTGGTGGTCGCATTGACGGCGCTGGGCATTGACCCGAATACGGATTCCCGCTTTGTGAAAAACGGCAGCTCTGCTCTGGATGCCCTGCTGCGTTACTATATTCCGGAGGGCGGCTTCCGACATATTGCGGATGGAGATCTGGACGGTATGGCAACGGAACAGGCCTACTATGCGCTGACGGCCTACAACCGCTTTCTGGAAGGCAAGACAGGATTGTACGATATGACCGATGTACTGGACAGAGGGGGAGATGCACTGCCTTCTGTGCAAATACCTGTGCTGTCTGCGCCTGCCGTGCAGGAAGAGTCCCGGAAGGATACTATTTCCCTGGGGGAGGCAGTACTTGTGTTGCTATTCGGCATCGGCCTTGGCATGGGAGGCACCCTGGCTGTGGTTTTGGTGATTCCCAAGTTGAAAAAGAAAAAATAAAAGTTTCTGTAAAAGGAAAATCCCGCAAGGTTTGTTCTATCAAGGACAGCTCTGCGGGATTTTTCTTTTTCCGGTATTTTCCGGGAAATATCTTAACTATGCCTGTGGAATACTAGGGGAAAGGTTTGAAATGACATGATTTTTGGAGGGATTTTATGAAAAGAGTGCTTGCGGGGCTGCTATTGCTGATTATTCTGGCAGTGCTTTTGGGATGCACCGGCACTACGGTTGTGTACAACTGTACCTGTGAAGAAAGTCAGGAGGCAGTGCTCCCAGAAAAAGGAGCTGTGAAGACCGGACTGGGGCTGCACACAACCATTTCCGGGGAGAATGCCGCCCCGGCGGAGGAAGGGTATGTAGTTCTGGAGGTTGGCGCGGCAGCTGTGCACACAGATGCCTCCGGCGTGATTACCGCCTGCAAGCTCGATGGCCTGATGACCCGGGTTTTCTTCGATGATACCGGAACGTGCACCCGGGATGCCGTCCAGCCGGTCAGCACCGCAAAGACGGTGGACGGCGGTACTGACGCATGGAGCCACCAGGCAATCCGGCTGGAAGAATATGCTATCGGCAAAACGGCGGAGGAGCTGCGTAGTCTGGAAAGGGAGTTTCCGGAAGTCTGGGTGGTTGCGCTGGAAAAAGCGTGCGAAAATGCTCAGTATCTGGGTGCCGGGGCAGAAGATGTATTGAAGTTGGCAGGAATGTATAGTCTGGAAACTGCTGCCCGGGGGAGTATCTCGCTGGATTGGGATGCTGCCGCAGTGACGGTTAGGGAAGATACGGTATGTTCCTGTTACCTGGATGCTCTGCAGGTGACGGTGCTCCTGGATGAAGCGGGGCATATTACAACCGATTTGTCTGCCCCTGTGGAGACCAAAAACCAGCTGAAAGAGCGCTATGGAATGAAAGCCTATGGCGGAGCCAGGTATGAGTGGTACCAGCAGGCGGCCAATTTTGCCACCTATGTAACGGGAAAGACCCTGCCCCAGATTCAGGGCATTGCCGTCACGCCGGAGGGAAAGGCGCAGGAGGTGGATCTTGCCTCCCAGGTAACCATTGCCATCACCGGTTTCCGGGAGCTGGTATGCAAGGCTATGCAGGAATGAAGCAGAGGGAAAAGAACAGTGTCTGAATGAGAGGCGGAATATGAAAGGAAGATTTTTTGGGGGTGTTCATCCCCCAGATCGCAAGGCGTTGTCGGCGGGTGTGGTGCCCATCCCGGCAGAACCACCTGCGCAGGTGAAGATTCCCTTGCAGCAGCACATCGGTGTGCCATGCCGGGCGCTGGTGGCGGTGGGGGAACAGGTGCTGCGCTATCAGAAGATTGGGGATGGGGATGGTCTGTGCGTCCCGGTTCATGCCAGTGTCTCCGGCCGGGTAGTGGCCATTCAGCCAAGTGCCCATGTTTCCGGCCGAATGGTTGAGGCAATCGTCATTGAAAATGACTTCCTGGATACCCCGGCACCTTTGCATCCTGTTGCCGAGGAGGAGCCGGAGCAGGTGCTCCGGGCTATCCGGGAGGCGGGCATTGTGGGGATGGGTGGTGCGGCCTTTCCGGGAAATGTGAAGGCGCTGTCGGCACTGGGGCAGGTAGATACGCTGATTGGCAATGCCTGTGAGTGTGAGCCGTATATCACTGCGGACGATGCCCTGTTGCGCATGGATGCCCGCCGGGTCTTGGAGGGGCTGGGGATTTTGGCGAAACTGCTGCGGCCGGAGAAGGTGATATTGGCAGTGGAGGACAATAAGCCGGAGGCAATCCGGCAGGTGGAGGCTGTTCTGGTGGAGTTTCCCGGCATCCGGCTTCAGGTGCTGCCCACACGCTATCCCCAGGGGGCGGAAAAGCAGCTGATCTATGCTCTGACCGGCCGGGAAGTACCGCCGGGTAAACTGCCGGTGGCGGTAGGTTGTGGGGTATTCAATGTATCTACCTGCGCGGCCATTGCCCGGGCGGTACACGAAGGCATCCCGCTGACGGAGCGGATTGTTACTGTATCCGGGGAGGCGGTTGCCAGCCCGGGGAATTTTGTTGTGCGCATTGGAACGCCTTTCCGGCAGCTATTGGAGGCAGCACAGTGGCAGGAAGGCAGCCAGCACCGGGTCATCTCCGGTGGCCCTATGATGGGAAGGGCACAGGAAGATCTTTCGGTTCCGGTGGTGAAGGCTACCAACTGCGTGCTGTGCCTTCCGGAGGAGAAAACGGAGACAAACCAAGCGTGTCTGCGCTGTGGCAGATGCGTAGTTGTTTGTCCTATGCGGCTGCAACCACTGTATCTGTACCGCTATGTGCAGACAGGGGATGTGCAGCGGATGGAGGAACTTCATTTGCAGGATTGTCTGGAGTGCGGATGCTGCTCCTTTGGCTGCCCCGGAAAGTTGCCGCTGGTGGAGCACTTTCGCCGGGGCAAGCAGAAACTGCGGGAGGAGCGTGGCAGTGATGGGAAATAAATCAGATTGCCCCCATATGCGGGAAAATATAAAAACCAGCCGCCTGATGCTGGATGTGGTGCTGGCGCTGGTGCCGTCTTTGCTGGTAGGGGTGTGGCGGCTGGGGATCCGGGCTTTGGCGGTGGCAGCGGTGGCGATGCTTGCGGCGCTTGGCAGTGAAGGTCTGTATGGCCTGCTGTCCGGAAAACAGAGTGTTCGGGATGGCTCTGCTCTGGTTACGGGGTTGCTGCTGGCGATGACGCTGCCGGTGTCTGTGCCTATGTGGCTGGTGGTGGGAGGGAGTGCTTTTGCCATTGTGGTGGGGAAGCTCCTGTGGGGCGGTCTTGGGCAGAACCTGTGGAATCCCGCTCTGGGAGCCAGAGCGGCCATGCTGTTGCTGTTTCCTGCTGCCATGACGGATTACCGGCTGGACGGTTTTTCTTCTGCCACACCGCTGCATCATATGGTCAGACCGGCCTTGCCCGGGGAGGGACTGTGGGCGCTGTTTTTGGGAAACTGCCCAGGTTCCATTGGAGAGCTGTCTACTCTGGCGCTGCTGCTGGGCGGGGTGTATCTGGTGGTACGCCGGGTGATTTCTCTGCACATCCCCCTGGCTTATTTGGGAAGTGTGGCGGTGCTGACGCTGGTGCTGCCCAAAACGGGAAATGGGCCGCTCTGGATGGCGTACAGTCTGTGCTCCGGCGCATTGATGCTGGGGGCAGTGTTTATGGCTACGGATTATGCCACGTCTCCGGTGGTGCCCAAAGCGCAGGTAGTCTACGGTATCGGCTGCGGCTGCCTTACGGTGCTTTACCGTTACTTCGGACTTTTCCCCGAGGGAGTCAGCTATGCTATTTTGACTATGAATTGCCTGAGCTGGGAACTGGATCGCTGGATGTTGCCCCGCCGCTTCGGTGTGAAGAGAGGAGAAAAGGAATGAAAAAAACAATATTTCCTGCCTTTTTTTGGATTCTTTTGTGCGCCGGAGTGTTGTTTTGTCTGTCCCGCTCCCTGGAGGGGGTAAGACAGACAAGATTGCAGGAAGCGCTTCTTGAAAAAATGCAGATACTGCTCCCGGGCAGCACCCATTTTACTTCCAGAACAGATGAAAATCTGGGTGGCAGTGTTATCGCTGCATGGGAAGGGGAGACAGGAGTTGTAGTGCGGACTGTAACGGGAGGCTATGCCGGGGACATTACCATGCTGGTGGGAGTAGGCAATTCGGGGCGTGTCACCGGGTTGCAGGTATGCAATATGGCAGAAACCTGGGGACTGGGCAGCCGAATCCTTACAGACAGCACCTTTTTGGCGCAGTTTTTGAATACCTCTGGTCAGGCGGTGATCGGAGTGGATGCAGATGCCCTGTCCGGAGCCACAGTCAGTTCCCGTGCCGTAGCTCGTGGCATTCGGGAGGCGGTTGCCTATGTGACCGGTGCGGATGCTTCTTCCGGTGCAACACTCTGGGGAGGATGACGATGAAAGAGAAGGAGAATCTGCTGAATCTGCTCCTGGCGGCTTTTCTGGGGCTGTATCTGCTGGGGGCGTTGCTTTTGTCTGTATGGTGCCCCGGGTGCATCCTTCCACCTTGGAATATCCCCAATCTTGTGGGGCTGTCTCTGATTGTATTGCTGGTGGAGTGGAAATTATCTCCCTGTATCCGGCGGGATTATCCCCGGGTATGTCTGTTGGCACTGGCCACCTTTTTGCTGCTGCCGCCGGCATCTGGTTTGGTATCCGGCGGTGAAATTGCGGATATTGCCCTGGTGGGCTGTCTGGTGTTCACCGGTGTGAGCTGGTTGTTTGATTCTGCCGTGGATTATGCCGCGTCCTGGGGAAAGTCGCCGCTGGCAGTACCGGCCGGGGCATTGGGAATCTACCTTGCCAGTCAGGCATTGGCGGGAATCTTTCTGTAGGCTTTGATGGGAACATGGAGACTACAAATGTAACTTTTATGGTTGACAATTGTAGTCTCCTGTGCTATAAAGAAGAAAAAGGAGGAAAGCATATGCCGGATAAGAAAATTACAGAATCGGAATATGAAATTATGCGCCTGTTGTGGGATACAGGCCGGCCGATGACGGTGACGGAGATCCGTCTGGCCTTGCAGGAAAGTACCCATTGGGAGCCGACTACGATCAAAACCCTGATTGGCCGACTGACGGAAAAGGGGGCGCTGGTGCGCACAAAAAATGGGGTATATTCCTATGCTCCCGCCATTACGGAGAGGGAATACACCAATCAGGTAACGGGCAATGTGGTGCAGCGCCTTTTCCGTGGCAGCGCAAAGGCTTTGGTTGCCAGTTTGATTGATTCCCAGGGGCTGACGCTGCAGGATATTGCCCAGCTGCAGGAGATGTTCCATGTGCCGGAGGATCAGAAATGAGTGCAGCGTTTCTCACAATGACTCTGGGGGGCAGCGTACTGGCGCTGGTGCTGCTTGCCGGGAAAGGGCTGTTTCGCCGTTTGCCCAGTGCGGTATATTACTATGCCTGGCTGGTGGTACTGCTGCGTTTTTTGCTGCCGCTGCCGGGATTGGTAGACACCAGCCGGGAGCAGGTGCAGCCGGATGCTGCCCGCCCGGTGGAAGAGGTGAGTACATGCCAGAACAGCACGGTCAACACATATCCGGTGCTTCCACTCCAGGTGGATACCCAACAGGAAACAGATGAAAACTTGCCTGATGTCTCTCCTGTCCGGCGGGAGATCCCCTGGAAGCTGCTCCTGGGAGCAGCATGGGCGGTGGGGTTTGCCGCAAGTATCTGCTGGTATGGGCTCAGCTACCGGCGCTTTGCGGAAAGCTTCCAGGCCAATATACGCGGAGAAATGAGCTGGCAGGGGCAGGGCTTTGCCGGGGAGGGGAAAAAGCCCCGGATTCTATTGGTGGATGGCATCGAGTCCCCTATGCTTTTGGGGCTGATCCGGCCGGATATTGTTCTGCCCTATGGAAAATACGATGCTCCGATGCTGGAAAATATTCTGCGCCATGAGCTTGTGCATTACCGGCGCAGGGACATCCTTTATAAGTGGTTTTCCGTCCTGGTGTTTTCTGTCCAGTGGTTCAATCCTCTGGTGATACTGATGCGCCGGGAGATTGATCTGGCCTGTGAGCGCAGCTGTGACGAACAGGTGATCCGCCATATGACAGCCAGCCAAAAGCAGGCCTATGGGGAAAGTTTGTTGTATATGGCGGCTCAGGGGAAGCTTTCCTCCGCGGTACTGGCAACCACGTTTTCTACCCAGAAGCAGGAGCTGAAAGAGCGGCTGCTGGGAATTATGCACTTTTGCCTGGACAGGAAGGGAATGCTGGCCGGTGTGGCAGTGCTCCTGACGGTGGTGGCCTGCGCCCTGCTCCTGGGGCCGAAGAGACGTATATTTCCGCCTCTGGATTTGGGGGAAGGCTGGGGACAGCGGAAAATCGTTACCGTTTCCAATGTGGATGAATTTTTGGATGCCATTGGCTCCGACCGGGAAATCCGCATGAAAAAGGGAGAATATCGTCTGGATCGTGCGGCGGACTATGGTAAGGAAAGCAGTAACCCCGGCTACCGCTGGGAGGAAGTATACGATGGCTACCAGCTGGTGATTGAAAATGTGGAAAACCTGGTAATTCGTGGCCAGGATGGGGAGAAAACCGAGCTTTTGGCCAGACCACGCTATGCCGGAGTGCTGAATTTCACCGGATCGGAAAATATATACATCCAGGGATTGACTGCCGGGCATGCAGTGGAGCAGGGAACCTGTACAGGAGATGTGCTGGCATTTCGTGAATGCAGCGGGGTACAGGTGGAAGAGAGTGCTCTCTTCGGCTGTGGTGCGGTGGCCATCCGGGCGGAGCAATGCAAAGATTTGAAAGTGGCGCAAAGCAGCCTGTATGAATGCAGTTACAATGCTGTGGTTGCCTGGCAGTGTGAAGAGCTGACTGTGGCGGATTGCCGGATCTACAATATGGACTGCCTGGATGCCCTGTTTTCTCTGGGATATAATCAAGCAGTGTTGATCCGGAACTGCCTGATAGAGAACAATACCGCTGCCTTTTTCCTGCAGGCATCCGGAACATGGGAGGTGACTCTGGAGGAAAATACGGTGAAAAACAATGTTTTTAACCAGGCGGTATTTCTGCTGGATGAGAAAGTGACCGTCAAAGGAGGCAGCTTTGAAAACAATACTGCTCCCCAGTGCAACTATCCGGACAGCGTTAAGGCGGTGGATGATCAGGGGGCGTATTGGATGCCGGGACTTTCCCAGCGGCGTGTAACGGTATCCACAGTGGATGAGCTGCTGTCGCAGATCCATACCGATACCGTAATTGTCCTGCAACCGGGATACTATGATTTGTCTGCGGCTACGCACTATGGAACAGGCGCGTCCCTTTATTACCGCTGGGAGCCGGTTTTCGATGGCTACCAGCTGGTGATCACAGCGGAAGACCTGGTTTTGCTTGGGGGCGAGGGGGTAGAGCTGGTCACAAAGCCACGCTATGCCAATGTACTTGTTTTCTCCGGCTGCCGGGATATACGTCTGGAAAATGTGATTCTTGGGCATACGCCGGAGAAAGGAGTCTGTACAGGCAATGTGGTACAGGCTCTGGACTGTAGCCGTTTGCAGCTGCTCAATTGTCAGCTTTATGGCTGCGGTGCGGTAGGATTTGTAGGTCAGGGCAGTGAAGAGCTGGAACTGACCAACTGCGCCATTACCGATTCCTCCACAGGCGGTGTGGATTTCCGGGAGAGTGCCAGCTGTCAGGTGGAGGGCTGCAACTTCCTGCGCATTGCGGAGGACAGCGAAAATGCAGGCTATGTCTTCCGCGCAACCAGCTGTGATGGGTTGAAAATCCGCAAAAATGTGATAAATAACTGCAGAACAGAGTATCTTTTCTATGCATCCAGTGTGTATGAATCGGAATTTTCCGCAAATTATGTGAAGCGTAATACCTTCCGCCGGGGCTTCCGGGTGGATACCGGAGGAATTGTAGTGGATGGGTGCGTTTTTTCCGGAAATACGGTGCAGGGCTGGTTTGAAGAGAATTTGTCCCTGCCGGTGGATGCCCAGAGAGAACCCCTGACGGAAGAAATGCTGGAGCAGATGGGACTGGAGCCGGAAACGGAAATCCGGAACTCCGTTGCGCAGACAGAGCCTTCTGTGCCGCTACCGGATGAAGATGGGGTGTATCGGGTGGACACGGTGGATGAATTCCTGGCTGCGCTGGGGTCAAACCGTACCATTGTGCTGACCCGGCAGAGTTATGCTTTGAAGGATGCCTCTGATTATGGCCGACATCACGCCGGTGGCGCATATACCTGGGAGACCACCTGGGATGGTTCGCAGCTGGTTTTGCAGGAACTGAATAACCTGACGATCCGGGCAGAGCAGCAATCCTGCTGCATAGAGGCCTCTGCCCGGTATGCAACAGTGCTGGTGCTGCGTGGCTGTACGGATATATCTTTGGAAAACCTCTGGCTGGGACACAGCCCGGAGAAGGGGAAATGCAGCGGCAATGTGCTCAACTGGGAGGAGTCTGAAAATCTGACATTGACCGGCTGCCACCTTTATGGCTGCGGTATGACAGGCCTGTATGCCTGGCGTTCGACAGGGTTGTATGCGGAGAATACCCGCTTCTTTTCCTGCAGCGCAAAGGGGGCGGAGCTGGAATATTCCCAGAACCTTACCTTCCGGCAATGCGGCTTTACGCAAAACGGTGGATTTGGCCTGGTACTGGAACACTGCCGGGGCGTATTTGCCGAGGAGAATCTCTTTGAAGAGAATGAAGAAATGGATATGTGCCTGTCTGTCTGCTATGAGATATATGTGGAAAAAGAGGAATTTTCAGATGGCACATATCGGTACCTGGATGGAGAGTGGACTCAGGATTTTTAAGAAAACCCTAAGAATTGCTGGAAAAACTTAAAAAACGGTTAAGAGAACTGACAAAACGGTAACATTATGCTAGAATAAAATCAGATGTTTCAGAAACCCCGGCGAGGGTCGGAATACGATTGGGAAAGGATGATTCCATGAGAACGATCAAAAAACTGGCTGCCCTTTTGCTCGCAGGTCTCCTGCTTGCCGGATGCAGTCAGAATAACACGATGCCAACCTTTACAACCGCACCCACCGTGGAGACGATGGTAGAACCGGAGGCACCGGTGGTGACCAGTGAGACGGTGATTTCTACCGGCGGGGATTTGGCAGCGGCCATTGCCCCCGGCGCTGTAGTGGAACTGGAAGCATTGACGGTCAGCCTGGATATTGGCCAGGATTTGAATTTGCTTTCTCCTTATTGCCGCTGGGATATGGTGGAGGATGGCTATCAGCTGGTAATTTTCGGCGTGGAGGATTTGACCATCCGGGGTGCGGGAAAGTATGTGACCAGCCTGGAAACGGTTCCCAGAAGTGCCAATGTGCTGGTGTTTGAGAATTGCAGCAATATAACCCTGCAGGGCTTCCTGGCGGGGCATGTGCGCCAGGCTGAGGCCTGCCAGGGGGACGTACTCCGGTTTGAGAACTGCACGGACATCACCCTGAAAGATCTGGGACTGTACGGCTGTGGGTTCCGGGGCGTGAATGCGGTGAACTGTGAAAATCTGCGCCTGGAGGATACAGATATTTATGAATGCTCCGGAAGCGGCATGAATCTGGATAACGTGGATACAGTGCAGATGGATAATTGCCGGATCTACGGAATCGGGAAAGACATCGGCGGCTTTGCCGCCATTGAGGCATGGAATGTGGAGAATCTGGTGGCGAAAAACTGTGAATTTCTGGATAACAACAGCCAGATTCTTGCGGCATACAGCTCTGATGTGTACCTGAAAAATTGCGTATTCACAGGAAATACCATGGAAGGTGCGGCCTTCACTCTGGAAGGGCAATATGGTTTGGAAGGGAATGCCCTTAATTCCAGGCTTACCCTGGAGGAATGCTCCGGCGGGGAGAACACAGGCTGGACTTGGGTTCAGGTGCGGCCGGGCAGCACCGTCCGGGACATCCAGGGGGAGCCTCTGACAGAGGAAAATCTGGTGCAGCTGCTGGGCAGCCTGCGGCCGCAGAGTACCGAGACAACACAGCCTCAAAAGGAGGTTACGGTAACCACTGCTGACCAGTTTCTGGACGCCATTGCCCCGGATACCAAAATCCTGGTGGATACGCCGCTTCTGGATTTGTCCACGGCCCGGGACTATGGCGGTCTGGGCAGCGATTACTATGCCTGGGAACAGTCCTTTGACGGCCCGGATCTGGTGATTTCCGGCGTGAGCAACCTGACCGTCTGCGGGAAGGACGGAAAGCAGACCAATGTGATCTCTGCGGTGCCCAGATATGCCCATGTATTTACCTTCCGGGATTGTACGGACATAGCAGTGGAAAAGCTGACGGCAGGGCATACAGTAGAGCCAGGCTATTGCATGGGCGGAGTACTGCGCTTTGAGCGCTGTATCCGTGTCCGGATAGCTGAAACCGGTCTGTACGGCTGCGGAACTGTTGGCGTGACGGCTTATAATTGCCAAAATATGGAAATTGCGGCCAACGATATTTACGAATGCTCCCAGGGTGGCATTTTGATGGAGCGTGTCAGCGCCGCAAACATCGAAAACAACAGCTTCCGGGATCTGGGGGACAAGGAACTGGACTTCTATTACGGCTACATCTACAGCCTGAGTAATTGCGAAGGAATCCTCTGGGATGGCAAGGAAATCTCTGACGGAGTTCTTCCTTACACCCAGAACTAAAAATCAAAAGCTTTTTTCGACAAAATGAAGCCCCTGTCGTGCGTTATCAAGCGAGACAGGGGCTTTTTGGGGTCAATAGTGGTTGATTATTTGTTTTTATACTTCTTCTGCCTGAGCAGCTTCCTCGCTCTGGGGCTCCTGGGAGCAGGCTTCGGGCTCTGCTTCTGCGGTTTCAGCAAGTTCCTTCTGCTTTGCGGGGAATGCTGCGACGATACCCTGGCCGCCGTAAGCCAGAATGCCCAGGCCGATGGCGATGACGACCATGCCGCCGACCTCATAGACGGCTTCGATCAGATCGTCAGTTGCATCCACATTGGCAGAGACCGCGTTCTGCACATTGTTGCCGGCCTTGACTACGGATTCCATAGCCTTGTTCAGGTCATTCAGCTCCTGAACCATGACCCGGTTTGCCTTGTAGCTGTAGGTATAGTAGTCGGCGCCGAAGGAGGCGCTGTCTACGCTGTAGTTTTCTGCGGAGTAGCGCAGCGAGTCTCCGTATACCGTGTGGGAGGTTCCTTTGCCAGTCAGGTTAACGCCCAGAATGATAACTGCCAGGCCAATGAGTACAGTGAGAATCGCAATAATCTTTTTCATATTTTTCTCTCCTTTATTTTTTCAAATCTCTTGCCAAAACGGTGCTTTCTGTGCCGTTCCAGAGCATTAAATCAAAAATATTTCCATAATCATCGGTACTTTCGATGAAGCGATAGTACCGGAGGGCATTTTCGTCCACAACGTAGCCGGTGTATGTGGAATCCAGCTGGGGGAGTATATCGGAAACGATGCGGGTGCTTTCATCCTTGGAAATTGTATACTGCATCAGTGTAGTGGTGTAGGTGCTGGAGTTGTCTACCTGATAGGGGTCGCTGAAATAGAAAATGCTCTTTCCATCGGCGGAGAAATAGGCGGGCATGGTGTAGGTGCCGTAGCCGCTGTAAGAATAATAGGTAGATCTGCAATAACCTTCCGGTGTGATACGCACGGGCTTATCCTGGCCTACTGTATAGTAGTAAATGGCTGCCAGCTGGTCGTTGCCGCCGTCTCTTGCGTACACCACTGTCTTGCCGTTGGGGGATACCACCAGGTCGCAAACGCTGTCGGCAATGCGGGTCTCTTCGCTGAGCTTACCGGAGGCGAGTTTTCCTGTATACAGGGTACCATCCTCTTTGATATAATAGAGCTGCCCCTGGCGGATATCGGCATCTGTAATATTGCTTACCAGCTTCTCCCGGCTTCCGTCTGTGCCCACGGCGTAGAGGTTATACAGGTTGGGTTCTACCGTGGTTCCGACATAGAAGATTTCCGGTGTTACGTTGGGGGAACCATAGAAGCCGCCCTGGTCGGTAAGGAGCATGTAGTTGGTAATGTCCGGGAGCTTTACCTTCTGAATACCATCAGCCTGGGTCCAAATTGCGATTTCGTTGTTGTTGGAGGAGCGCAGTACAGCCAGAGTCTCAGCTTCGTTGAAGTACATGTTGTAGCTCAGGTAACTGCTGTCGCAGGTCAGAATTTTTTCTTTTTCTCCGTTGGAATAAAGGTAAAGGGTGTATTCATTCCCATATGATTCCAGCCAGGAGCAGACCGTGCCGCTGGAATTGATACCTACCAGAGAGATGTTCTTGGGGGTGGAGGTAAGAGGCTCGGATTCACTGGAATTAGGTTTCACCAGGTACAAAGAGCTTTTTTCCGCATCGGATACCCGGTAGTACAGCAGTGCGCTGCCTTTATCTGAAGAACGAATACCATTTGGATTCTTGACAGAGAACACCTGTCCATCGGAAAAGGTGTAGCGATAAACCATATAGTCCTGCTTCGTTTCTTCGTTTTCTTTTTCAGCAGGTGCTGGTGCTTCTGTTGCAGAAGCCACCGAAGAGGGTCTGAAGGAATCTCCTTTTGAAAACAGCAGCGCATCCTCTGTCATGCTCCTGATGCTGTCCACGGAGATGTCCTCGTATTTCTTCTCCTCGCCTTCGTACACGGTCAATACACCGTCTTTTTCAAGAACGCTTACATACTTGCCATCCTGGGTGTGGAGCACCGTTTGCGCGTCTGCGGAAATGGTGCGTACCGTGTTGTCGCTGGAAATCACGACCGCACTACCGTCGGTGTTGATTTGGCCGTAGCGTGTCGATTGCTCCTTCGCCAAAGAGGTGTTTTCCCCGGTGGGGGTACAGGCGCACAGCAGCAGACTCACACCCGCCAGCAGTCCGGCCAATTCTCTTTTCATTATTTAAGACCTTCTCTCTTTGTTTGTTGCAGAGTTTTGCGGAAAAATACGAAACTCTGCAATAATTATATATATATATATAAGCAAGTGCTTTTTTGCATTTTTTGGATTTTCTACCTTTTTTACAAAAAACGGCAGTCTTTTTTGTAAATAATTTTTCTTTCCAAAAAGGAAAAAGAAAGCCAATCCAAAATGGATCTCCAGGCGGACAAAGGGACAAGCCGGTGTTGGATACGCAGCCGCGGGAGGTGCGTATCCTTCATAACCGCAACCCTGTGATAAAGAAAGAACTCCCTGCGGAGCAGATACCTTTGTTTCAAGTATCTGCTCCGCAGGGAGCGTATTTTTGGGGAACAGATGGGGCTTGTTTACACAATGCCCTGGGCGTTCATGGCATCCGCAACCTTCAGGAATCCGGCAATGTTGGCACCGGCTACGTAGTTGCCTTCCATGCCATATGCCTTGGCGGCATCATCCAGGTTGTGGAAGATATTGACCATAATGGTTTTCAGCTTTGCGTCCACTTCCTCGAATGTCCAGCTCAGGCGCTGGGAGTTCTGGCTCATTTCCAGGGCGGAGGTGGCTACACCGCCTGCGTTGGCCGCCTTGCCGGGGCAGAAGAGTACGCCGCTGGCCTGCAGATACTTGGTGGCATCCAGGCTGGTAGGCATGTTGGCACCCTCTACTACGGCGAAGCAACCGTTGGCAACCAGTGTCTTGGCGTCCTCCAGAAGCAGCTCGTTCTGCGTGGCGCAGGGCAGGGCAATGTCGCATTTGGTCGTCCATACGCCTTTGCCCTGGTGGTATTGGGCGTTGGGACGTGCCTTTGCGTACTCTGTCAGACGGGCGCGCTTCACCTGCTTTACATCGATCAGCGTTGCAACATCAATGCCATCGGGGTCATAGATCCAGCCGGTGGAGTCGGAGCAGGTGACAGGCTTGGCACCCAGCTGCCAGGCTTTTTCAATGGCGTAGGTGGCAACATTGCCTGCACCGGATACGGCTACGGTCTTTCCGGCCAGCTCCTTGCCGTTGCAGCGCAGCAGCTCTTCCGTCAGGTACAGCAGGCCATAGCCGGTGGCCTGGGTTCTGGCCAGGCTTCCGCCATAGCTCAGCCCCTTTCCAGTGAGCACACCTTCGTAGGTGCCCTTCAGCCGCTTATACTGGCCGAAAAGGTAGCCGATTTCCCGGCCACCTACGCCAATATCGCCGGCAGGAACGTCTTTGTCCGGACCAATATACTTGTACAGCTCGCTCATAAAGCTCTGGCAGAAGGCCATCACCTCCCGGTCGGACTTGCCCTTGGGATCGAAGTCTGCGCCACCCTTGCCGCCGCCGATGGGCAGACCGGTCAGGGAGTTTTTAAACACCTGCTCAAAGCCAAGAAATTTAAGGATGCCCTGATTTACAGAGGGATGGAACCGCAGGCCGCCTTTGTAGGGGCCAATGGCACTGTTGAACTGTACCCGGTAACCATTGTTCACCTGCACCTGCCCCTTGTCATCTACCCAGGGGACCCGGAACATGATGATCCGCTCAGGAGTGACCAAACGCTCCAGGAAGGCGTTCTTCCGGTAGGTTTCCTCATTTTTTTCGATTACGGGAGCCAGGGATTCCAGAACCTCCGTAACGGCCTGCAAGAACTCAGGCTGGCCGGGATTTTGGGCGGCAACACGCTCCAGAATTTCATTTACATAGCTCATAGACAGGTGTACTCCTCTCGTAGTTTGTCTTGGGGCAATTGTAGCAGAAAGCAGATGGAAATTCAATAGCTTTTTGCAATAAAATTTTTGCAACTTGCAAAAATTCCCCATTCGCACAGAGAAAAACCAGGCGAAAGGGGATTTTTGTGTAATTTGTAAAATGGGATCCGTCAAACTCTGGGGAGAATATCCTGCTGAATGCGTTCTACCAGAGTATCCAGCTCTTCCCGGGTGGTTTCCCGGCTCAAAGAGATGCGGAAAGCGCTGTCGATATATTCCCCTTTTACATTCATGGCGCTGAGAACGTGGCTGCGGTGCCCCTTTGCGCAGGCACTGCCGGCGGATACGCAGATCCCGGCATCCTGCAAAATATTGATGGAGTTCTGGGTGGGTACACCGGGAATGGCAATGCTGAGAATATGGGGGGCTTCGTGGGAACCATTGATCACAACCCCCGGGAGCTGTTCCAGCTGGGAAACCAGACTGTTCAGCAGCTGCTTTTCCCGGGCGATGTCTTCCCGGAAGGTCTGGGAACCGGCCTGAGCAGCGGCGGCAAAGGCAAAGATGGCCGGGGTGCCCTCCGTACCGCTGCGGTAGCCTCCTTCCTGGCCACCGCCCTGAATGAAAGCGGGGAAAGATTTGAGCCTGGGGCTGATATACAGGGCACCGGCACCTTTTGGGCCGTGAATTTTATGGCTGGAAACCGAAATCAGGTCTGCACCCAGGGTCTTGGCCTGAAAGGGGACTTTCAGAAAGCCCTGCACGGCATCCGTGTGGAAGATGGCGTCCGGTGCCATCCGGTGGGTGAGCCGGGCCATCTGGGCAATGGGCAGCACAGAGCCGACTTCATTATTGACCATCATAACAGAAACCAGAATGGTGTCCTTACGCAGGGCGGCTTTCAGGGCATCAGGGGAAATTTGTCCCTGGTCGTCCGGCTGCAAATAGGTCACTTCGTAGCCCTGGGCTTCCAGATCTTTCATGCAGTTCAGAATGGCATGGTGCTCAATGGCGGTGGTGATGATATGCTTGCCCCGTTTTCCCAGCCGCTTTACAGTGCCGTAAATGGCCCAGTTGTCAGCCTCCGTGCCGCAGGAGGTGAAAAATACCCGATCCGGCTCTGCACCCATAGCGGCGGCCAGAGTGTGCCGGGCGGTGCGAACCTGCCGGGCGGCGGCAATGCCAAAGTCATACAGAGCGCTGGGGTTGCCCCAGTTTTCCTCCATGGCGGCGGTCATGGCCGCCACTGCCTGGGGGCAGGGCTTGGTGGTGGCGGAGTTATCCAAATAGATCATAGCGGGAACCTCTTTACTTTCCTACGCAGAAGCGTTCAAAAATCCGGGCGGTGATGTCTTCTCTTACGGTGGCACCGGTCACCTCTCCCATAGCCTCCATGGCTTCTTCCACATCGGTCAGAACCGCGTCCGGGGTCAGGCCCAGGGACAATCCCTGGCGGCTGCGCTGAATGGCATCGTATGCCCGGCGGCAGGCGTCAAACTGCCGTGTGTTGGTCAGAATAGAGCCATCGCAGGGAGCCTGTCCGGCAAACTCCATATCAATCACATCGGCCAGTTGTTCCAGCCCCTGGTTTTCCCGGATGCTGGTGCACAGAATGTTCATAAAGGGAAGGTCGCTGGGCAGTACCTTCTGCCCGAGGTCTGTCTTGTTAATCAGCGCAATGGCATGGGGGACATCGGCGCACAGCTCCATAATCTGCTTATCTTCCTGGGTAAGGGGCTGGGAGCCATCGCACAGGAAAATGACCAGGTCGGCCTGCTCAATGGCCTGCTTGGAGCGTTCTACACCGATGGCTTCCACTGTGTCCTCCGTCTGGCGGATGCCTGCTGTATCGATCAGCCGCAGGCGGGTATTGCCAACAAGCACGGCCTCCTCTACGGTATCCCGGGTGGTGCCGGGAATATCGGTAACAATGACACGGTCGTATCCGGCCAGAGCATTGAGCAGGCTGGATTTTCCAACATTGGGGCGGCCGACAATGGCGGCAGCAACACCCTGACGAAGAATCCGCCCCTGCTGATAAGTAGACAGAAGCGCTTCCAGTGTTTTGGCTGCGCCGGTCAACGTGGCGGCGTAATTGCGAAGGCCAAAGTCCTCAATGTCCTCATCCGGATAATCCAGTACAGCGTGAAAGTGGCTGCACAGGTCTGTGAGGGAATTGTATACGGGATTCAGTTTTCTTTGCAGCACACCCTCTACCTGTCCGGCGGCGTTGGCTGCGGCATCGGCGGTTTCTGCTTCAATCAGATCAATCACAGCTTCTGCCTGGGTCAGATCCAGCTTGCCGTTGAGAAAAGCCCGCTTGGTGAATTCTCCCCGTTTGGCAGGGCGTGCTCCGGCAGCATACAGGGCGTCCAACCCCGCTGCCAGCACGGCGGGGGAGCCATGGCAGTGGAATTCCACTGTGTCTTCTCCGGTATAGCTGTGGGGCGCACGGGAGCAGACGGCCATACACTGGTCAATGGTGCGGCCGGTGGAATCTTTCAGCTGACCGAGAATCAGCTTGCGGTTTGGTGCCGCGGAGAGATCTGCGGAAAAAACGGAAGAGGCAATGGAAATGCATCCCTCACCGGACAGGCGGATGATGCCAATGGCAGAAACCTGGTTTCCGGTGGAGACAGCAGCAATGGTATGGGACATGGTCTTCTCCTTTATTTACAGCTTATCCACAAAGGACAGGGGATTTTCGGTGTCAGAGAGGAAGTGCATCAGGTGATAGGCGCACATGATGGCAACCTGTTCCTCTTTTAAAATACGGGCAGCTTCCTTCCGGTCCACCAGCAGCACCTGAATATCCTCGGTGTCCTCCTGGTGAGAGATATTTGGGGTGCCCTGGCAGGTGCCGAATACTGTGGCGCAGGCTTCGTCCGTCATGCCCACAGTGGTGTAGTAGGGGCGGGCGGTATGTACGGGAGTCAGCGTCAGGCCGGTTTCCTCGTACAGCTCCCGGATGGCGGCCTGGGTTACATCCTCTCCCGGTTCCACCAATCCGGCGGGAAATTCGTAGACATATCCGCCTACCGGGTAGCGGTATTGCCGCAGCATCACAAGATATTCGCCCTGATACACAGCATAGACAGCCACACCGTCGGCCCGGATGCTTCCGGTAGTGGCCTTCAGCTCCTGGGTGTTCCCGGTGCGGGAAGCCATATAGTAAGGGAAATGGCTGCCGTCCCGGGCAATGGCATCCAGTTCGTACAAAGACAAATATTTACTTCCCGCCAATTTGCGGATAGAACCAATACCGGACATATTGTTGCCTCCTTATATATTCTACCGGGTATCATACCATCTTTCTTGCGGAAATGCAAGAACTCTCCCCAAAACGTAGAACGCAGGGGGCGGAAAATCCTCAATTTTCCGCCCCCCTGTGGAGGTTATTCAGCAAAATTCTTCCAGCGCTCCCAGCAGCCGGTCCGCTACGCTCCATACCAGTATAATGGGCAGCAGAAGGATGCACACGGGAATGGCGAGAATGCCAATGATGCACACGGCCACGGCAAGAATGCCTTTGCTCAAAATTCCGGCAAGCCGCTTTTTGCAGGTGCTGAAAAGTGATCGTTTTCCATTCATAGTGAGGGACAGTCAAAGCCGCTCTTTTCCACCGCTGACGATGGTATAGTAGCTGCCGGAGGTGATTTTGTATACAACTGCATAAAGAAGACCAAACAAAGAAAAACACGCAATGTTTACGGTGATATTGAGCCGCAGATTGTCAAAGGCGAAGAGCTTTAATATTTTGGAAATACACGGAAACGCAAAGCCAAGGTGCAGCCCGGCCATGACCAGAGGCAGAAAGAATACCGTCAGCATCTGGGAATTGACGCTCCGGCGAATATCCTGTCTGGTCATGCCGACCTTCTGCATGATGGCAAATCGGCTCTGATCCTCGTACCCCTCGGAAACCTGCTTGTAATAGATGATCAGCACGGCGGCCATCAGGAATACCACGCTGAGCATAATGCCCAGGAAAAAGAAGCTGCCGTACATCTCGTAGAAGGCGAAGCGCTCTTCCTCCCGGCTCTCCAGATACAGGGTATTCCAGGGGTGGTTGTCATCCGCATTCTCTACAATGGCTTCCTGCAGTGCGTTTTTTGTGGCTATTTCCTCTTCGGCAGTGGCGCAGTCAAAACCGCAGAGCCATTGGTAATTCACCATGGAGTAGCCGTAGCTGTTCACCCTGTTTTTTATGGGAGATACAAAAGCAGCGACATCCTTCACGACAATGTAGACATTGGGATTGATTGTGGCAATGGTGGAGCCGTCTTCCCGGTATTCTGCCAGCCGCTCCTTTACAAGGTAGGTTTCCCCATACTCCATGGTAAAGGTATTCCATTGGGTTTCCAGCCGGTTGCTGTAGAGCAGACATTCCCCCTCTGCCAGATCCCGGTTGGTGCCCATTCTGTGGTTGTAATCCGCAAGAGAAAGAATATAGAGATAGCCAACCCGATCGTAGTCGATGCGCTCAACATGGGAAGCATCCAGGGTGATGCCATCCTCCGTGAACTGGCCGGAGGCAATGGCATATCGTGTTTCGGACAGTTCCGTACCTGCCGGTGCGTACCGGGCGATGATGTTTTTCTGCATATCCAGACTGTCATCCCCAATGCCGTCAAGGGTTTCAAACCAACAGGTGATATTGATGCCATTGGGATAGCGCCGGTTGATGGAATCCTCCTGGCTAAAGTAGAGACTTGCGGTGGAGGAGAGCATTACCAGCACCATGGTCAGCAGAATGCAAATAGAGGCCAGACCGGCTCCGTTCCGCTTCATCCGGTATGCCATGGAGGACACGGAAACAAAATGATTTGGCCTGTAATAATATTTTTTGTTCTTTTGCAGCAGTCGGCACAGCGCTACAGACCCGGAGATAAACAAAAGATATGTGCTGAGAATCACCAGAATCACCGCTACGAAGAACAGCAGCATTGCCGTTGCCGGTTCTTCGATGCTGACGGCCATATAGTATGCGTAGCCGAGAATACCCACACCGGCAAAAGCAAGCAGGTAGTTGCACCTGAGCTTTTTCTCTCCGGATTTGCTCTTTTGCATCAGCGCCAAAGGCTGGGAACGCCAAACTTTTATGATGGCAGTGAACAGCAGCAGTATATAAATACCGGCGTAAATGAAGACAGTAAGGAGTATCGCGTTTCCACCAATGCGAAGGGTGAAGGAAATTTCCGCGCAGAGTATATTCAGCAGAATCAGCTCAGCCGCCTTGGAAAACGCAATCCCGCACAGAAGTCCTGCCACAATGGCGATGCCGGCGGTATAGATGCCTTCCCAGAGCATCAGTCTGCTGAGATTGCCTTTATCCATACCGAGTACGCTGTACAGACCGAATTCCCGGTATCTCTGTTTCAGCAGAAAGGAATTGGTGTAAAACAGAAAAATAAGGGAAAAAATGGCAATGACGGCACAGCCAAAGGGAAGTACATCCATTAAGAAGGAGCCTCCGTGAATGTCCTGCAAGTCCGGCGAGTCCAGCATGGAGGTCAGAATGTAAAACATCATCACCATGACAGAGCCGGTGAGCATGTAGGGGAAATACATCCGTTTGTTCTTGCGGATGGCATCCCAGGCGAGTTTGGGATAGAAGCCTGTTTTCATTTCCTTGCGCCTCCTGCCTGCAGCATTGTGAGGGTATCGGAAACGAGCTGGTAGAGTTGTTCGTTGGTGTGGTCACCCCGGTAGATCTGGTGGAAGACCTCTCCATCCTTAATAAACAGTACCCGGTTTGCATGGCTTGCCGCCTTGACGGAGTGGGTCACCATCAGGATGGTCTGGCCGCCTTGATTGATCTGGGAGAAGAGGCGGAGCAACTCATCGGTAGCTCTGGAATCCAGGGCACCGGTTGGCTCGTCGGCAAGAATCAGCTTGGGGTTGGTGATCAAGGCTCTTGCCACCGCCGCCCGCTGCTTCTGCCCGCCGGATACTTCATAGGGGTATTTTTTCAAAAGCGACTCAATGCCAAGCCGGGTCGCAATCGGCATCAGGCGTTCGTGCATTTCTTTATAGGTTTTTCCTGCAAGGACAAGGGGAAGATAGATATTATCCTCCAGGGTGAATGTATCCAGCAGGTTAAATTCCTGGAAGACAAAGCCCAGATTATCCCGGCGGAACGCCGCAGCCTGGGATTCCCTGACTCCGGAAAGCTCCATTCCGTCTAGAATTACGCTACCGGATGTGGGTCTGTCCAGAGAGGCCAGGATATTTAAGAGTGTCGTTTTTCCGGACCCGGATTCCCCCATGATCGCCACGTACTCGCCCTGCGATACATCGAAGGATACGCTTTTCAGCGCCTCCACCTTGTTGCCGCCAAAGCGGGTGGTATAGATTTTCTGCACACCGCTGACTTTTAGAATGCTCATACAGCAAAAATCCTCCTTATTGATTTCTGCCCATAGTATACCAAAGAATACGTCGGCCTCGCCTGTGCTTCGGCTTACAAAATCAGGGGGAAATCTAACGGTTTTGTTAGAAGTGATGTTATTCTATGCCCAGCGGTGTCTGCGCCAGGTCAATGGAAATCTCCGTTCCCACATCTACCGTAGAGTTTGCGGTAATGGTATGTCCCAAATTCCGGCAGATACGTCTGCACAAATACAGGCCGATGCCGCTGGCCTTCCGATTCAGCCGACCGTTATAGCCGGTGTAGCCATTTTCAAAAATACGGGGCAGATCCTCCGGGGCAATGCCGATGCCGGTATCCTGAATACGAAGAGTTTTTTTATCCGCAAGGGAGATGGTGATGCTGCCGGAGGGGGTGTATTTCAGTGCGTTGGACAGTACCTGTTCAATGACAAAGCCCAGCCATTTTTCGTCAGTGATTACGGTGGTGTTCAGTGGTTCATACACAAGGCGCAGTTTCCTCCCGATAAACTCAGAGGAGAATTTTTTTACGGCGGTTTTGACGATCGTATCCAGATCGTGTTCTTTGAATACATAATCCGTACTGTCCGAATCCAGCCGCAAAAAGGTCAGCACCATTTCCACATATTGTTCAATCCGGTGTAAATCTCCGCTTAGTTTGCGGCAGAGGGCAGAGTCTTCGTTTTGCAGTTGCAGACGCATAGAGGCAATGGGTGTTTTGATCTGGTGCGCCCATACGGTATAGTACTCTATCATATCTGCATATTTGCGGTCTGTTTCCTGGCGGCAGGCAATGTGTTCCTGGCACAGAAGATGCATAATTTCCTGATAATCCCGGCTTTGGATCGTGTCCGCTTCCGGGAGGTGCTCGGTCATGGCATCGGTGAGAGTTTGGATTCTCTGCAAGGTTTCGTGCGCTTGCTTTACCCTGGCGAAATCCAGGATTATCCCCACAAGGCCAAGCCCCGTACACAGAAGAATCGGATAAACCAAAGCACCCAAAGGCAAATGATACAATAAAAAGCTTCCGGCGAAAACCACGCATAAGACAGCCCACGCCGCACTTGTCCGCCGGAGACCTTTCAGATATTGGAAAAACAATGCCATAACGCTGCCTCAACCTTCTATTATGTAGCCCACGCCGAACTTGGTGGAGATGAAGCCTGTCAGCCCCGCATTTTCCAGCCGTTTGCGCAGCCGGCCTACATTGACCGTCAACGTATTCTCATCTACAAAGCTGTCCGTCTCCCACAGCGCCTCCATCAGCTTTTCCCGGCTGACGACCTTGCCTTTGTTCTCCAGGAGAATGCGCAAAATGCGAAACTCATTTTTGGAGAGGGAGATTTTGCTGTCCTGATAGCGCAGTGTGTTGTCGCCGGTGTGCAGGATCGCTCCACGGTGCTCCAGAACCGGAACGGAGGGTGCGAAGTCATAGGTTCTTCGGAGCATGGCCTGGAGTTTTGCCATCAGCACGCTTTGATCGAAGGGCTTGGCAATGAAATCATCGGCGCCCATGTTCATAGCCATGACCATATTCATATTGTCAGATGCAGAGGAAATGAAAATGATGGGCACATTGGATACTTTCCGGATTTCGCTGCACCAGTGATACCCGTTAAAAAAGGGCAGACCAATGTCCAGCAGAACGATGTGGGCATCAAAGGTGGCAAATTCCGGCATTATATTGCGGAAATTCTGAACGCAATGAACCTGCAGGTCCCACATTTCTGCCTGTTCCCGGATGGCCTGCGCAATCCCCTGGTCATCTTCAATAATCAACAATCGGTACATATAGATGCCTCCGGCTTCCAATAGATTCAAACAAACCCATTATAGCATGGATGCAGGCGTTTTTCTATGCTTTTTTCAAGTGTGGGAGCCGGGGGCGGCACCGGGAAAAAGCTTTGGCTTTTCCAAAATGACCGGGGCGGTTTCGTGGGTTTTCCACCGGCCGGGGGGATAGAATAGAGGCATCTGAAACAGGGGGAGGACGGGCCATGCAGTGCCAGAAGATTAAAACCTATATGGAAACCGGACGGGTGATTTTTTTGCCTGTTCGCAGTATCAAACCCAATCCTATGCAGCCCAGGAGGGTGTTTCGGCCGGAGGCGCTGGATGAGCTAACCCAGTCCATCCGGCACCATGGGGTGCTGCAGCCCCTTTCTGTCCGGCGGGTCGGCCTGGGCTATGAGCTGATTGCCGGGGAGCGGCGACTGCGGGCGGCAATCCAGGCCGGACTCACAGAGGTTCCCTGCATCATCCTGCAAATGGATGACCGGGAATCCGGTATTGCGGCTATGGTGGAGAATTTACAGCGGCAGGATCTGGATTTTGTGGAGGAGGCGACGGGGATTGCTGCGCTTATGCGTTTGCAGGGGCTGAATCAGGAACAGGCAGCAAAAGTTCTGGGGAAGAGCCAGTCTGCGATTGCCAACAAGCTGCGACTGCTGCGCCATGGAGAAAAAGTTTTGCAGGCGCTTCGGGAGGCGGGGCTGACGGAGCGCCACGCCCGGGCACTGCTGCCGTTGTCCGGTGAGGAGGAGAAGCTGGAGGCGATTCGCCAGATTCAGCGCCAGGGTATGAGTGTGGCGGCAACGGAAAAGTACGTCCAGTCCCTCCACAGCGCCCAGCCCAGACCACGCCAGACCAACGTGGGAAATTTTCTGAACAGCCTGACAGAGTCTCTGGCAAAAATTCAGCGCTCCGGCATCCCGGCAGTATCGGAAAGAAGAGAGACGGAAAGCCAAATCGTATTGACAATCACCATTCCCAAAAAACCGGGCGTGCCATGACAGGAGGCACGCCCGGTTTGGACTGCGGGGGGGAGCCGGGAGCTGCATTTTCAGCCGGAAAGAAGCGTCCTGTCTGTGTGTCACTTGACAAATACCCCATGGGGGTATATAATAAAAATACCCCATGGGGGTATAAAAGGAGGGATGGTATGGAGCCCAAAAGCTGCTGCTGCGCCGGGGAGAAAACCACGCTGCGCACACCGGAGGATAAGAAAAAACTGCTGAACCGTCTGAAACGGATCGAGGGACAGGTACGTGGTTTGCAGGCCATGCTGGAAAAGGATGCCTATTGTTACGATATTCTTACCCAGTCCGCGGCGGTGAATGCTGCCATGAATGCGTTTAATAAGGAAATACTGGCGCACCATATAGAGAGTTGCGTTGCCCGGGATATTCGTCAGGGCAACGATGAAGTGATAGAAGAGCTGGTAACAATATTGCAAAAGCTGATGAAATAAGGAGAAAAAATATGCAACAGTTTAATGTGACGGGTATGAGCTGTGCAGCCTGCTCTGCCCGGGTGGAGAAGGCTGTGAATGCCGTGCCGGGAGTTACAAGCTGCTCGGTCAGCTTGCTTACCAATTCCATGGGCGTGGAGGGAAGCGCCCAGGCTGCAGAGATTGTACGCGCTGTGGAACAGGCTGGCTATGGTGCCAGCGTGAAGGGAGAAAAGCTTCCCCGGGAGGCGCAGGAGGATGCCTTGACAGACCGGCAGACCCCCAAGCTGAAACGCAGGCTGATCGCCTCCCTTGTTTTTTTGCTTGTTCTGATGTATGTCTCTATGGGGCATACCATGTGGGGCTGGCCCTTGCCCGGGTTTTTCGATGGGAATTATGTGGCGCTGGGCATTGTGGAAATGCTGCTGGCCGGAATTGTCATGGTTATCAACCAGAAGTTCTTCATCCAGGGATTTGGTGCGTTGTGGAAGCGTTATCCCAATATGGACAGCCTGGTGGCATTGGGGTCTATGGCTTCCTTTGTGTGGAGCGTATATGCGCTGCTTGCTATGACCGGCGCACAGCTGCGGGGAGATTTTGCCGGAGTGCATACCTATCTTCACGAATTCTATTTTGAATCCGCAGCCATGATCCTTACGCTGATCACGGTAGGAAAAATGCTGGAGGCACGCTCCAAGGGAAAAACGACGGATGCGCTGAAATCTCTGATGAAGCTTTCTCCCAAAACGGCGACCCTGGTAAAAGATGGCCGGGAGGTGACGGTACCTGTTGAGCAGGTAAATCAGGGGGATGAATTTGTTGTGCGTCCCGGAGAGAATATCCCTGTGGATGGCATTGTGCTGGAGGGCAGTGGTGCGGTGAATGAATCCGCGTTGACTGGTGAGAGTATTCCTGTGGACAAAGCACCGGGGGATGGGGTCTCTGCGGCTACGGTGAACCAGGCGGGCTTCCTGCGCTGTCGGGCCACCCGGGTAGGAGAGGATACGACGCTGTCTCAAATCATCAAAATGGTTTCTGACGCAGCGGCAACAAAAGCCCCTATTGCAAAAATTGCGGATAAAGTATCCGGCGTGTTTGTGCCTGCGGTAATTTCTCTGGCGGCGCTCACCTTTGTTGTGTGGCTGCTTTTGGGGAAAGATGTGGGCTACGCTCTGGCACGGGGAATCTCTGTGCTGGTCATCAGCTGCCCCTGCGCGCTGGGGTTGGCAACTCCTGTGGCCATTATGGTAGGCAATGGTGTAGGTGCCAGAAACGGCATCCTCTTTAAGACGGCAGCCAGCCTGGAGCAGACGGGAAAAACCCAGATCGTGGTGCTGGACAAAACCGGAACCATTACCCAGGGGCAGCCTCAGGTGACGGATATACTGCCTGCTGCCAATGTGGAGGAGGAAACGCTCCTGTCTCTTGCCGTGTCTTTGGAAGCCAAAAGTGAGCATCCCCTGGCCAGAGCGGTGCTGCACCTGGCAGAGGAGAGAACGGTATCCCCAGAGCCTGTGGAAAATTTTTCCGCTCTGCCTGGAAATGGTCTGCAGGCGCTGTGGAGGGGGCGGCAGCTGCTTGGCGGCAGCCTGCGGTTTATTTCTGAACATGTACAGCTTGGCCAGGCCTATGAGAGCCAGGCGGATGCTTTGGCAGAGCAGGGAAAAACACCTCTGCTGTTTGCGCTGGATGGGCAGTTCCTGGGCATGATTGCCGTGGCGGACACCATAAAGCCCGACAGCCCCCAGGCCATTGCCCAGCTGCAAAATATGGGAATCCGTGTGGTCATGCTTACGGGAGACAACCCCCGTACGGCCAATGCCATTGGTAAGCAGGCCGGTGTGGATGAGGTGATTGCCGGTGTGCTCCCGGATGGGAAGGAGGCGGAGATCCGTCGCCTCAAGCGTCAAGGCAGCGTGGCAATGGTGGGTGATGGTATCAACGATGCCCCGGCCCTTACCCGGGCGGATACGGGCATTGCCATTGGTGCCGGTGCGGATGTGGCCATTGATGCCGCGGATGTGGTGCTGATGAAGAGCAGCCTTCTGGATGTGCCGGCGGCGATCCGGCTGAGCCGGGCTACGCTGAAGAACATCCATGAAAATCTCTTCTGGGCATTCTTCTATAATTCCGTGGGTATTCCCCTGGCCGCTGGTTGCTTTGTGGGCTTTGGCTTGACATTGAATCCGATGTTCGGTGCTGCCGCAATGAGTCTTTCCAGCTTCTGCGTGGTATCCAATGCCCTTAGGCTGAATCTGTGCAAGCTCCATGATGACAGCCATGACCACAAGCGCCGTGGCAAAACCACCCAGGTGCCTGTACCGAAGGTGCGCACCATGCACATCGAAGGCATGATGTGCCATCACTGTGAGGCAGCGGTGAAAAAAGCCCTGGAAAAGCTCAATGAGGTCGGCAGTGCGGAAGTGAGCCACCAGCAGGGTACGGCAATCGTCTACCTGGAAGGGGACATTGGTGACAATGTGCTGAAAAAGGCTGTGGAAGACGAAGATTATACGGTTGTTTCCATAGAGTAACAAGAAAACAGAAAAACGTCGCACATCCTGTCCGGAATTCCGGAGGGTGTGCGACGTTTTGACATGAAGTTAAATTTGAGTACCGGGAAAGTATTCCTCAGCAAAGTCCACCCGTTCTACCTGAAAGCTTTTCCCGTTCAGATAGGCAAGTTCTCCTGCGTCTGTGGTAAACTGGAAGCACAGTTTGTAGGAATACAGTGCCTGGTAGCTACGGTTACAGCGCTTGTCCAGCTTGCCGTATTTTCCGTCTCCCAGCAGGGGATGCCCGGCGTGGGCGAACTGGGCGCGGATTTGATGGGTACGGCCGGTGATCAGCTGGCATTCCACCAGAGAAAGGCCATCCCGGCTGGCAAGAGTCCGGTAGTTGGTTTGGCAGGTTTTGGCACCGGGCTGGGGCGTATCGGAGACGAAAACCCGGTTTTTTACCGAGTCTTTGAATAGATACCCCTTCAGCTGCCCCTGCCGGGGCTTTGGGCTGCCCTCTACAATGGCAAGATAGCGCTTGTCCATCTCCCGATCCTTGATTTTCTGATTCATAACCCGAAGTGCCTCGGCGGTTTTGGCGGCAATGACGATTCCACCGGTATTCCGGTCGATGCGGTTGCACAGGGCAGGGGTAAAGGAGTGCTCTTCCCGGGGACGCCACTCCCGCTTCTGGTAGAGATAGGCCTGAATCTGGTCGATCAGAGTCCGGCCGTATTCTGCCCCGTCGTGGGGGTGGACGGCCATACCCGGCTGCTTGTCCACCAGAAGAATATGAGCATCTTCGTAGACGATGTTCAGAGCCGGGGTGGAGACGGTCAGGTATGCGTTGTCTTCCCGAGGGGTATCGAAAAATTCGTCGTTGATGTATAGTTGCAGTACGTCTCCTTGCTCCAGACGGGTATCCCGCTGGGCACGGCCGCCGTTGCGCTTGATGCGTTTCAGGCGAATGTATTTTTGCGCCAGGGAGGCAGGCATCAGGGGTACTGCCTTGGCCAGAAACCGATCCAGCCGCTGGCCGGCGTCGTTGGCGCCGATGGTCAATTCTTTCATCCGTTGTTTCCTTCCAGATCCGCAAAGTGCCGGTTAATTTGGTCTGTGAATTCCTGGGCGGCATTGTATCCCAGCTTCCGCTGGCGTACGTTGATTGCGGCCACTTCCAGAATAACGGCCAGGTTCCGTCCGGGAGTGATGGGAATGGTGTTCATGGGCACCTTAACCCCCAGGATCTCCATGTACTTTTCCTCCAGTCCCAGTCGGTCGTAGGCATCCTGATTGTTCCAGGGAACGATGTTTACCACCAGGTCGATGGTTTTCCGGGAGCGAACGGCACCCATACCAAACAGTTTTGCTACATTCACAATACCGATGCCCCGCAGCTCAATATAGTTGCGGATAAGCTCCGGGGAGGAGCCAACCAGAGAGTTGTTGGTTACTTTGCGGATTTCCACAGCGTCATCCGCAATCAGCCGGTGGCCACGCTTCAGCAGCTCCAGTGCAGCTTCGCTTTTGCCGATGCCGCTTTCGCCGGTGAGCAGCAGACCTTCACCGTATACCTCCATCAGAACGCCGTGGCGGGTGATGACAGGAGCCAATTCTGCCCGCAGATAGGAAATCAGGTTGGAGCAGAAAATACTGGTGGCCTCTTCTGTGCGCAGAATGGAGATGTTGTGCTTTTTGGCCATTTCCAGGCATTCGGCTTCTACGGGAAGATTCCGGCAAATCAGCAGGGCGGGGATCTTATAATCAAAAAGCCGGTCGAAGATGACCCGCCGCTCCTGGGGAGGCTTCCGGTTCAGATAGCTACACTCCATGTTGCCCAGGATTTGGAGCCGCCTTGGCTCGAAGTGATCAAAGTATCCGGCCAGGCTCAGACCGGGACGGGCTACATCCTCTACGGTTATGCGGATGGATCTATAATCTGTGGAGGCGTACACAACCTCCATGTGGAATTCTTTTTCAATTGCGGGTAGGGTAACGGTATATTCGCCCATAGCCAGCCCCACTCCTTTCCTGTAAATGGAAAAAATAATCGCAAGATACACCTCTATTATAGCAGAAAGAGGCAGAATATCAACAAGGAAATGAATAAGAAAAAAACTGAAAAATAATAAAAAAAGTGCTTGCATTTTTTGTGATTATCTGGTATTATATCTAGGCGCTTGGATTAGCGCAGAATGTAAAGTAAGTATCCGGATGGGAGGTGCAATGAATGGCGAAGTGTGATTATTGTGGCAAGGGCGTAACCTTTGGTATTAAGGTTTCCCATTCCCACAGACGTTCCAACCGTGCCTGGAAGCCCAATGTGAAGCGGGTCAAGGCCGTTGTCAATGGAACTCCCTGCCATGTGTACGCTTGTACCAGATGCCTCCGTTCCAATAAGGTTGAACGGGCCATCTGATTCCCTTGGCATATAATTACGCTGCCGTAAACCGGCAGCGTTTTTATTTTGCTTTTTCAGAAGAGAAATCAGACATTATGGGCGCAGCCTGCGGGATAGAGTGTGCAATCAGAACAGCAAAAGCCGATAGAAGCTTTCAGATGAAATCCATACGGGAAGGCATTGGCTTGAATGAAAAATTACCTGAACCGAATATAATACGGCATTGCTTGCAAAAATCAGGCGTCTTCTGTTTACGAAAGACGCCTGATTTTTCGCTTTTACAGGGGGAGATCCTTTTTGCAGAAGATTATGCATCCGGCGCTGTAGAGCACAATGCTGATGCCGGTCAGGATCAGCAGACCCGGGGCAAAGTCTTCCAGTGCCAGAATGGCACCGGTATCGTAAAAAGTGGTGATGGTGAAATACTTGAAATTTTCCAGATTGTCTCCCATTTTCTGCATAAGGTTAAACAGGAAGAACAAAAACGGCAGGCCACCGCCCAGAACCATCGCTTTGCCGGTGCGGTTGAAAGTGCAGCTGGCAAAGAAACCAATGGCAGAGAAAGCCAAAATCAGCAGAAAGCATCCAAAATTCAGCCACAGATATACTTCCATATCAAAATCGATGCTTTCGTCGCTGCTCAGTGCCTGAGAGACCATGGCTTCGTTGATCATCTGGTTGATCACCGCCCGGCTGGCACCGGTGGCAGCCATCTGGGCGGTCATGGCGGCATCCTCCTTCATCCAAATCAGGTTGTCCGCCAGTTCACTGGCTTCCATATCCAGCTCCGTGGCCGCCGCACTCAGTGCCAGCTGGAACAATTCGCCTTCGTCTGTCACGGCGGCGGCTTCTTCCGGTACTTCCTCATCTCCGGTTTGTTTTTCCGTATTTTCCGCTTTTTCCGCGTCTTCCGGTGTGTCCAAAAGTTCCAGAATATAGTCCTTATAGGCAGGAACAGTCAAGCCCATTTTTTCTGCGCCTGCGGCCAGCGCTTCCCGGTTGGAGAGCATCAGAGACGGATCGTTAGCCAGTTCCTGCTGGGTGATTTCAATGAAGTCTTTGTCAATTTCGTCTTTGTCGTCCCCGTCGTAGTCCTTGTAGAATTCTTTCCGGTCCTTAGTCAGCTGTTTTGCGGCTGCTTTGTAGCTGTCCCGGAGCATGGCCTGTTCCAGATACATGCCATAGGCTTCTTCATCCATGTTCCGGGTCTGTGCGCCGCTTTTTTTGGCATAGGGATCCTCTTCGATGATGTACAGATGCTCTTTTACATAGCGGGCAGTGCGATCCATTGCCTCTGCGGCGGCCTGTACGTCATCTGAAATATGGGAGTCGGTTACGCAGTGCTGCGTAAGCTCTGCACTGCCCAGACCGGAAAGCGCAATAATCACAAACATCAGCGCCACGGAGCCGCTGTCTACCTCTCCGACAATCAGGTTGGTGGAAGAGAGAATGGTATAGACCATAGGTAGCAGAATGGCAACCATGGTATAAAAGTATTCCAGGGTACCCAGAAAACTGTTGAGATTGGATGTGAAGCTTTCCAGAATCGTGCCGGAGGCAGCGCTGGAAATGCTGCTGAAAGCTGCAGCGTCGTAGCTGGCCATGATGAAGAACTGCATCAGACAGGCGATGAGGGTGAATACGATCCACAGCATACCGTTGCTGCGGACGCATTGTTTAAAAACGGACTTGTGAAACATGCTTGGCTACCTCCTTGAAGATGCTGTGAAAATATTCTTCCAAACTGTGTTTGATTTCCTTAAAGAACAGAATGCTGCACTGGGACAAATCTTCCATAAGTGTACCAATCTGGCTGTCCGGCAGGCAAATGGTCAGTTGCAGATCTTCCGGCTGTACATGGATAAAGTTGTATGGGCGGCTGAGCAACTTGTCAAAGCTGGAATTATCTCTGCATTCTACCTTGAAGGTCTTTTCTTTGCTGTGGCGGATGCTTTCCACATTGGCAATGGTGGCAATGCGCCCCTCACGGATCAGCGCGACATGGTCGCAGGTGCGCTCCATTTCTTCAAAGGTGTGGCTGGACATGAATATGGTGCATCCCCGTGCCTGCTGTTCCTGCACAAGCGCCAGGAAAGTATCCCGCATCAGTGGATCCAGTCCTGTGGCGGGCTCATCCAGAATTAGAATATCCGGACGGCAGACAAAGGCGGCGATGATAGCAGTCTTTTGCTTCATGCCCTTGCTCATGCTTTTCAGGGGCGCTGTACTGTCCAGCTGAAAGCGTTCGCACAGGTCCTGGCAATATGACATATCCACTTTGCCTTGCAAAGCCATTTGCCGCTGTAAAAATTGGCTGCCTGTGCCGTCATTTGGGAAAGCAATTTCACCGGGGACATAGCCAACCAGGTGCTTGATCCGGGCGGAATCCTTCCAGCAGTCCAGCCCGGCAATGGAGGCGGAACCTGCCTGTGGCTTCAAAAAGCCCATCAGATGCCGGATGGTTGTGGTTTTTCCAGCGCCGTTTATACCGGCAAAGCCAAATACCTCTCCCCGTTCCACACTTAGATTCACGTCAAATATGCCCCGGCCGTGGCCGTAGTCCTTGGTCAGGCTGTGGGTTTCAATGTATGCCATAGGTCATACCCGCCTTTCCTTCCGCCACGGATTTCTTCCGGTCGTAAAAATCCATAAAATAGTCCTCCAGAGTGAACTTGATCTCGGACAGAAAATTCAGGGGATACTGCCGCAATTCCTGGAAAAAACACTGAATATCTGCGTCCATAATGCGGATTTTTACCTGATTCTGTTCCGGACGCAGGGTGTCTATGGTCAGCTTGGTGGAAGATACAAAGCGCTGATAGGCATCTTTGTCTGCAAATTCCACTTTAAAAACCTTTTCTTCATTGTGCCGCAGAAGATCGGCCTGAATGGTGGAGACCAGATGCCCGTCTTTGATGATGGCAATCCGGTCGCAGGTGGCATCTACCTCACTGAAAATGTGACTGGAAAGCAGGATGCTTTTGCCCTTTTTTTCTCTTCCAGAATGAAGCCGATAAAGCGTTCCTGCATCAGCGGATCCAGGCCGCTGGTGGGTTCGTCCAGTACAAGAACATCCGGGTCATGCATAAAGGCGGTGACAACGGCCAGCTTTCTCTTCATACCCAGGCTCATCCGTTTCAGGTCTCCCGTGGGATCCAGCTCGAACATTTCCAGCAGCTCTTGTGTGCGCCTTGGATTGGAAATTCCCCGCAGCTGCGCCATATAGCGGATGAATTCTGTTCCGGTCATATTGGCAGGGAAGGCCAGTTCCCCCGGCAGATAACCAAGGGTACGTTTGATCTGGGCGGCATGGAGCCAGCTGTCTACTCCCAGAACAGTGATGGAGCCTTGCTGGGGACGGGAAAAACCCATAATATGCCGGATGGTGGTTGTTTTTCCGGCACCGTTAGGGCCAAGAAAACCGAATACCTCTCCTTGTTCCAGAGAAAAGGAAACATCGAATACACCACGGCCAAAGCCATAATCTTTTGTCAAATGGTTTACTTCAATAACAGACATTTTATCACTCCCAATTGCTGCTACTGCTTATGCTTGACATCGTCCAACAACGTGTTGTATAATTATAGTCAGTCTAAAATAATCTATCAACCATCAAAAGTATTCCCTTTGTTGGGCAATTGAGGAGGAAGCACGGGGATGAACAAGCAGCCGGAACAGACTGCCCGTACCAGGCAGGGCATGATTGATGCGTTTTGGAACCTGGCTGCGGAGCAGTCGCTGGACAAGGTGACCGTCAGCGCCATTGCCAAAAGGGCGGGAGTGAATCGCGGCACCTTCTATGTGTATTTTTCGGACGTATAGGATTTGCTGCATCAGGCGGAAGCGGATATCATCCGGGATTTTCAGACCCAGATGGCAGCAGCGCTGGCCAGGAACGGTCTTCCGGAGATTCACAGTGTTTCTGTGGAGGTGCTGGCTTTTTTTGCGCAGTATGATGAAAAGGTATTTCTGTTGCTGGGGAAAAATGGTGACCCGAACTTTTTGTCTCTGGTGCAGGCAGAGGCGGCGAAGGTTTACAGGCAGATTCTCTCAAAAGTGGGAATCTGCAGCAATCCGGAGTACGTGATAGCCTACCTGATTTCCGGATTGACCGGGCTGCTGACCTATTGGCACGATACGGGGAGAAAGATTCCTCTGGAAACCCTGATTATGGTCTCCCGCAGCATGGCGGCTACAGGACTGCTGGGGATTGTGGATTTTCATGCGGATATTCTGCAGATGCCCTTGTAATACAAAAAGCATCCCAAGGTGGGGCGGATTGCCCTGCCTTGGGATGCTTTTATTAGGAGGGAAGATCATCCAGACCGAAGACTTCCCGTACTTTCTTATAAATTTCTGTATAGGTTTTTCCGTTGTCCACATAACGCCAGCCCGCACCGGCATAGGGTTCTTTGCCATAGAAATTGGTGATGCAGTCGGGGTGAATTTCGTTAAACACCTTCTGCTCACTGGCACCTACCCGGGTCTGCTTGCACATGAACTGTTCCAGCTGCAATCCATCCAGAGCCTTGAGGCTGGATACCTTGGAATAGCAGATGTTCAGGTGCTTCAAATTTTCGCAACCTGCCAGGCAGTCGATATTTTCCAGCTTGTAACAATTGGCCAGTTCCAGAAATTCCAGCTTTTTGCAGTTTTCAAAGCCGACCAGTTCCTTCACTGCGCATCCGGAGGCAACCAGAATTTCCAGATCCGGCATGTAGGCTACGAAGCTCAGGTCGGTCAGCGTATCGTTGTGGCCAATGTCCATATATTTTACCCGCCAGCAGTATTTCAGGTTTTCGCAGGTGTCGTCAAATACATTGTAGACGGCACGGATGGTGGTGGCATTGGTCATGGCGCTGTACTTGCCAAAGCGGATTTTCCATACCAATTCCGTATTGGGGTAATCCGCCCGGATGGCCGAGAGCAGTTCATTGTCCAGGCCGCAGTCCCCCACGATGAAGGCTTGGCACCCGGTCATAATGGACAGTGCCTGGCGCAGGGCAGGCTCGTCTTCCTCCGTCAGTTTCAGTCCGGAGAATTCCACTGTCTCGTCATCGGTGTAGATGGTTTTGCCAAACAGGGTGAAGCCATAGTGAAATTTGGCCTGTGGAGCGGCATCGATCAGTGTTTTCACATTGTCCATGGAAAGCAGACTTTCATCCCGGGACATTAACTCTACGCTTTCCAGCATAGGGAGTCTGCCCAGGGTGTCTGCCGCTTCCGCAATTTCTTCCGGTCTTAGGGAGGAAAGGTCTACTGCGGCTGTATCCCCAGCATATTCATTTCCTGCCAGAGCCAGGGTGTAGTCGATTTGCAGATCCGGATACTTGCTTTCCAAAGTTTCCAGCTGCTGGGCGGAAAGGATAGTTTTGGGCAGCGTCAACTTTTTGGTGGGTTTCAGATATTGCAGGTTTGTCAGCAGGGCATCGTAATCCGTCTGTTCCGGGGTCAGGACAATTTCTTCCTGGCCGTGAGGAACCTGGCTCCCTCCAAGGTCTACGGTGTAAACCACGGTGACATCCGGATGGTTCCGGGCATATACTTCCAGGGCAGAGTAGCAGGTGCTGCCGGTGGCATCCAGATAGGTGAGGTTGGGATATTTTTCCAGCTGTCCAACGGTTTCGTAGGTGATCACCTGGGTCAGTTGGCTAACAGAAAGGGCATCCTCCGTGGCGGCCTGTGTGGCAACTGTAGCCCGGGTGGAAAGGGGTGTATCCGTTTTGCCGCAGCCGGTAAGCAATGCCAGAAGCAGCAGGGGAAATATCATTTTGCGCAGAATCATACAGGAGTAGCCTCCAAAAAACAGAATCGTCCATACTATATCATATGGGAATGAAAAATGCAAGAAAAGCCCTGTGAACAATCTATATTTCTTTGAAAAATGAAAAAAACGTGTTAAATGCATTGATAAAGCGGGAAAAAGAATTACAATGGAATCATTATTATAGAACGTGTGTTACAGAATATATTTCCTGTCAGAAACAAGGAGGATACTATGCCACCAAAACCCAAATGTACAGATGAATTTGTAAAGGGAGAAATGTGCCATGGCCTTTGACTATAAGAAGGAATACAAGGAATTTTACATGCCGAAAAACAAACCCTGTATCGTGGATGTTCCCTCCATGAACTTTCTGGCGGTTCGTGGGCAGGGGGATCCCAATGCGGAGGATGGAGAATACAAGGCAGCTATGAGCCTGCTCTATGGAATCGCATTCACGATCAAGATGAGCAAGAAGGGCGACCACCGGATAGAGGGATACTTTGATTATGTGGTGCCACCCCTGGAAGGCTTTTGGTGGCAGGAGGGTGTAGAGGGTGTGGACTATGCCCATAAGGAAAACTACCGCTGGATCTCCTTGATTCGCCTGCCGGATTTTGTAACCAAAGCCGATTTTGACTGGGCAGTTGCCGAAGCTACCGGGAAGAAACAGGTGGATTTTTCCAAAGTGGAATTCCTTACCTATCAGGAGGGACTTTGCGTCCAGTGTATGCATGTCGGCCCCTATGATGAAGAGCCGGCCACAGTTGCCAGAATGGATGCGTTCCTTCGGGAAAACGGCTATGAGACGGATATAACCGATACCCGTTTCCACCACGAAATCTATCTTTCTGATGCCCGGAAAGTTGCTCCGGAAAAAAGAAAAACGGTGATCCGTCACCCTATTCGAAAAAAATAAAAAAGGGGCTGCCTCCTACGGTTTTCAACCATTTGGAGACAGCCCTCTTTATAACATAGGGTATGAGAAACGGCGTTATTCCTCTTCTTCTGCCAGACGCTTGGCCAGAGTCTTGGTGACCTGGGCACAGCGGTGGGCGGAGAGGGTTTCGAAAGTGGGGTAGTCCATCTGGGCAGAGTTATCCGCCTTGTCGGAAATTGCCCGCAAAATCACATAGGGGATACCATTGCGGTAAGCGGTGTGGGCGATGGCGGCACCTTCCATTTCCGTACACAGCCCGTGGGTGATGGAAATAATGCGATCCTTCATTTCCTGGGTGCAGACGAACTGATCGCCGGTGGCGATGCGGCCGATTCTGGTGTGGCCGGAATTGACGGTTTCCGCGGCGGCGAAAGCATAGGCAATCATGGTTTCGTCGGCGGGAATGGCGGTGACCTTCAGGCCGGGTACCTGCCCCATATTGTAACCAAAGTGGGTTACATCCAGGTCGTGATACATGGCATCCTGGCTTACCACAAGATCTGCAATGTCCAATTCATTGTGCAACGAACCGGCAATGCCGGTATTTACCAGGTGTGTAATGCCGCAGGCGGTGATCAGGATCTGGGCGCACAGTGCGGCATTTACCTTGCCTACACCACACTGAACGATGGCCACATCCAGCCCTTCCAGCTGTCCTTCATAAAAGGTGCTGCCGGCAATTTCTCTGCGGCTGGCATTTTCCAGGGAGGCAACCAGGGTTTCCACTTCTTCCTGCATAGCGCCAATAATTCCAAGTTTTTTCATATCTTTTCTCCTTATTCCGGATAAATCAGCCGATCCGGTGTGATATTTTCCAGCAGGGCGGCGTAGCGCCGTCCCCAGTAATTGGCCATAGGCAGGTTCATGTCCAGGTAATTGCCGCAGTCTTTGGCGCTGGCACCGGGTACTTCGCCCTGGAAACCGGCAATGAACCGGAAGCATTCCAGAACCAGGGGCAGCGCCTGCCGGGAAGTCAGGTCTCCTTTGAGCAGGAGGTAGAATCCGGTGCGGCAGCCCATGGGGCCAAAGTAGAGAACCCGGTCTTTCCAGGTGGGGTCGTTGCGCAGGTAAGTGGCAGCCAGATGCTCAATGGTGTGAACTTCGGCGGTGTTCAGAACCGGCTCTTCATTGGGACTGGTCAGCCGCAGATCAAAGGTGGTGACGGTGTCTTCGCCAACCGGATCCTTCCGGGAAACATACAGTCCCGGCTGCAGCCGGATATGGTCAATGGTAAAACTGGTGATTTTTTCCATATTTCGCTCCCTGTGTTTTCTTTTCATCATAGCACACACATGTAGGAAATGCAAGCCGACAAAAGATTCATATAATCTTAACCCTGTTTTATGTCAATTTGACTTGCTTTTTTAATCCGGGGATGGTAGAATAATTACGACTATACCATAAGGTAGGGATATGCCATGGATAAAAACGATTTTGACATCGATTTTGATTTTGACCAGGAGTTTGAAGAGGATCCCACCGTGTTTGCGGACGACGGGATGGACGATGACTTCGACCTGAGCCAGTTTGATGATGAGCCGCTTCCCGGAGAAGAGGTTCAGGAGGACTTTTCCCAGGAAGATTTTCAGGATTTTGACCTGGAAGAAGATGACGATTTCTCCCAGTTCTTGCAGGAGGATGCCGGGGTGGATGCGTCTGAATTGGACGACGATATAATCTTCCCCAAACACCGCCGGGAGGAGCCGGAGGAGCATCAGGATTACCCCCAGGAATATGAAGAAAATTATGCCGAAGAGGGCACCTACGATGACTATGTGCCCCAGCAGGAGTATGCCGGGGAGGAGCCATACCAGGAAGAGTACGATCCGCAAGCAGCTTACCCGGAGGACTATGATCCGAACTACGCCGGGGAAGAGGACTACGATCAGCAGCCGAAGAAGCGGGCGCTGCCCAAGCTGCCCTCCCTGCCCAAGCTGCCGAAGCGCAAGCCAAAAGAGGAGCGTAAGCCTACGTTTTTCTCCAAGTTCCTGGACTGGTATATGGAGCCTATTCACCGTCGGAACAATCCGGAAACAGAAACCGTGGATGAAAACGGCAACCGCAGAAGAAGAAAGCGTCCTACTAAGGCGCAGATCATTAAGGAAGCCTACCTGCCTCCTCTGTTTGCCGGTATTGCGCTGCTGCTGATTGTTTCCTTCATTTCCGGTGCGGTTACCAATGCGTTCAAGGCGAAGAAAATCAAAGATGAGCAGGAACTGCAGGCTTCCATTGCGGCCAGCGAGGAAGCAGACCAGCTGGCTACCGTTTACCGCCAGCTTCTGGCCCAGGCAGACGAGCTTGCCACACAGTACGATTATGATGGCGCAATTGCCGTCCTGGATAGCTTCACCACGGATTCCACAGAGGTGCAGCAGGAGCTTACCGCGAAAAAATCGGCTTATATGAATGCCAAGTCCCAGTTGGTGGAGTGGAAGGATTACAGTACCATTCCCAACCTGTCCTTCCATGTGCTTATTCAGGATCCCATCCGTGCTTTTGCCGATCAGGAGTACGGTGGCATGTACAACCGGAATTTTGTTACCACCGAAGAATTTTCCAAGATCCTGAATCAGCTGTACAGTAACAATTATGTTCTTGTGGATTTTGACAGCTTCGTTGCCAGCAGCGAAGACCTCACCGGCACCATGAACTTCTCTTACAATACGCTGCTTCTGCCTGAAGGCAAGAAGCCGGTAATGATCACGGAAACCATGGTCAACTACTTTGCGTATATGGTAGACGGAAACAGCGACGGTATTGCCGATGCGGCGGGCGCCGGATTTGCAAACAAGCTGGTGCTCGATGGCAACGGTGATGTTAAGGCCAGCTATGTGGATGGAACCGGTGCTTCCAGCGTTGGAAACTACGATCTGGTTCCCATTTTGGAGGACTTTATCGCCCAGCATCCGGACTTCTCTTACAAGGGCGCAAGAGCGACCCTGGCCGTCACCGGCTCTGAGGGCGTGTTTGGCTACCGGGTGGACAGCTCCTATGTGTCCACTCTGGGTCAGGAGACTTACGACAAGGAAGTGGCTGACGCGAAGGCTTTGGTGCAGGCGCTGCGGGACAAGGGATATACCATTGCTTGCTTCACCTATGCCAACAAAGATTATAAGTCTATTAGCGTCAATGAGATCCGTAACGATATTCAGAGCTTTACTGCCCAGGCTGTGCCTGTTCTGGGGAATGTGGATACCATTGTATACGCCCGGGCTGTGGATACCGGTGACTACTCCGGAAATAAGTTCCAGGTGCTCTATGATGCCGGATACCGCTACTTTGTCGGCTACGGCAATGAGATGAAGACGGACATTCAGATCTCTTACGTTCATCAGACCCGCCTGATGGTCACGGGCAACGCAATGGCATGGCATTCCAGCGACTTTAACAGTTACTTCGATTGCAACGTGGTGCTGGATATTGCGAACCGTGGGTCTGTCCCCAACTAAAAAGAAAAACAGAAAGACGAGGAGCGCTATATGAATGCGGAGACCGTTCGGGAAATAGAATTTGGCAGAAAACTGCGTGGATACGATATGCACGAAGTGGATGCTTTCCTGGATGAAATGGAAGGGGCTTTCCGTGACCGGGATACCGAACTGGAAAATCTGAACGGCAAGCTGGCGGAGCTGACAGGACTGCAGTCTGCTCAGATGGAAATGCTGAATAAACTGCGCACCCAGCTGGATCAAGCTCTGGAGGAAAAACGGCAGCTGGAAGTCCAACTGGAAGAGAAGCAGACGGCTTTGGATGAACAGAAGCAGGAGCTGGAGGAAAGTCGGCAGATGCTGGCGGCACGGCAGGATCTGCTGGAAGCCAGGCAGGCAGATCTGGAAGAGCTTCAGGCTGTTCTGGATGCCAGAAGTACCGTGCTGGAGGAGCAGCAGACCATGCTGGAAGCCCGGCGCGCTGAAATGGATCAGCGTCAGCTGGAGTGGAGCAGCCGGAAAACAGAATCTGTCCGTGCTGTGGCTACATCCCGGGAACCGGCGGGGAAAGTCTCCCAGCCGCCTGTAGAAACCGGGGAGCTGCAAAAGCATCTGAGCTATGCGGGCAGCCTGGCTAAGGATTCTCTCAAGCAGGTAAGAGCCGGATTGAAAGCATTGCGCAAGCGCTGAATAACACGACGGGCTTTCTTACAAAATGATATACTCCCCATAGCGCAGACCCTTGAGGCTGCGCTATGGGGAGTGTTTTTTGTGTTTAACGAGAAGCATGAATGGCGGCGGGGAAAGCATTCTCAATGCTTCATATGGAAATCATTTTTGCTGTATTCCAAGTCCCCCCGGTATTATCCCAATATTACAATTCACGGATATGATCGATCACGGGTTGTTGGGTCTGCTTGCGGAGGAAGCGGGAAATTTGGCAGTGGCACAGCAGCCAAACCAGGGTCATGCAGGCCAGGCTGCACACCAGGGCATGCCAGGGATAGTATTCCAGTATTCCTATAGCGGCGGCTATGACCAGGGTAATTCCGCCTGCGAGAAGCATGGAGGTGAAAATCTGGCGGGAATGGATGGATTGCAGCGCGGCAGCGTCACAGCCTACAGCCCGCAGCGTAGCGATGGCTTTTTTATCTGCCCGGAGATAATGCAGTTGGTTTCCGGTGATCAGGTTTACGGTAAGCAGCAGGAAGACAATGCACACACTGGTGAGGGTAAGGGTATTGCGCAGTCGCCGGTATGCTGTGGAGCGGCGGCTTTCCAGACGGTTATATAGTTCCAAATCTCCCCGGCTGGCAATTCTCCGGAGCTGATCGGCCAGAACCTGCTCTGTCTGCAGATCCGGTGTTTCGGAAAGGCGGATGTCTATGTTGAAAATTGGGGAGCATTCCAGACCCATATTTTCCAACCCCTGAGGTGTGGTGAAGATACACACATCTGACGCATAATCAGAGGACAGAATACCGCCGATTTTTACGGAAGCATCCCTTCTTTGGGCATAGCTGTATAGATTTCCTCCGACAACGCCCTGGGGAAGTGTCTGCGGATCCAGACACATCTGTACCAGTTCCAGGGTATCCCCCGGAACAAACTGATCGTTTTGAATGAAGGTATCATACTGTAAGATGTTGGCTGGATTTTTGGAAGTTGTGCGCTTATAGCCGTTTTCGGAGAAGGAGGCCCACCAGTCCGGTGCCTGCACCAGTACTTCCTGTCCGGCGTTGATTTCCTCTTCCCGAATCTGTCCGTCTTTCAGGTATGAAGCAAGCATATCCAGGTCGGATTCGACAATCAGTTGCAGCTGGATGGAGGTCTTGTCGGTTCCCAGTGCATTTTCCAGCCAGGTATGTTCGGTGGTGTCCTGGGAGGAAAGCGTTTTTTCCGGAAGCAGAGTACACAGGGTGCGGATAGAAGGACTCCAGTCTGTGCGGTGGATGGTGAAGGCAGTGTTCTGCTTGCCATACTGATCTGAAAAATAATTCTGTGCGGTAACGGTGGAGAAAAATACAGTCAGATTCAAAATCACCAGCAGCGCCACAGCGCAAAGCTGCCGAAGGGGATGAAAGCGCAGATTCCGCCGATTCATCAGTGAAGCCAGGCTGCTGTGTTTCCGGGAAGGAATGGGGCGGAGGTATTTCCCGGGAATGGGGCTGTCCGTATCCAGCAGGGGCTTCCCCAGGGAGAGCAGAGCAGGTAAAAATGTGGCCAGTTGTACCAGAAGAAAGGACAGGGTCAGTGCGGCCAAAGTAAGCAACCAGTTCCAGGTGAAGCGCATATCGCTGGAGAAGAGGCGGCTAAGTGTCCATAGAAACAAGGTAGATGCCAATGTGGCAGCCGGTGCGGTGACTACACTCAGAAGCAGAGACTCCCGGCAACTGATGGTGAGAATTTGCCCACGGGTTGCACCTACACTGCGCAGAAGCCGATACTGCTGGCTCTTGCGTACAAGCTGGCTGTTCGTGGCGCTCCAGATGCCAATCATGGCGCAGGCCATCAGGCATAGTCCAATGCTCAATAAGGGGAATGTATATTCCTGCATCATCAGTATCTGGGCACCGGAATAGCGGCGATAGTACACCGGAAGAAGCAGCTCTCCCCAGTAGTTGGAGCCGATGATCCGGGCGTTTGGCAAGGCTTTTTCCAGTTCAGTCAGCGCGGTTTCCCGTGGGAGTGTAAAAACCAGATGCTTTTGCACCGGGGTATCCGCCAATAGCTTGTCTCCCGGGTACAGGTAAACTCCGGGGAGGCCCAGGCAGTTTTCCGGGAGAAAGGAAGCCATTTCTTTGCTGTCAAGCTTGCTGTCCGGCATCAGAATTCCCACAAGCCGGTATGCAACATGGTGCATAGTTCCGTTCAGGCCGGTAATGGCCAGGGAAAGTTCGTCTCCCAGCTGTGCATTGGGCTGAATGGTTTCCAGAATATCCAAATCCAGTGCCACCTCTCCGGCAGCCTGAGGCATACGTCCGGAAAACAGACTGCGCTGCAGAAGTATTTGAGCCGTTTTGTCATAGCAGCCCACCGGAGTGCCGTCCAGGCTGCCCATGAGTGTAACGGTGCCGAGATCCTCCACAAGGGAATTCCCGGTGAGAACCTGGCTGTCCTGCGCTGCCGCTTCCAGAAGGAAACCATCCTCCTGTCCGTATTTTTGATTCCGGGAAAGAACACCCCACTGATAAATGCAGTCCAGTCCAAGAAGTACGCTGACTCCAAGGAAAATTGCCAGAAAGATGCTCCCGGCCAGGGAAAAATAGGATCTTTTGTTGCTCCGGATTCCGGAAACGGCCAGACGGCCTTGGCTCAGTGCTTTCATAGCGCCGCCTCCCCACTGTCCCGGGCGATGTGCCCGTCGGTCAGGTGGACAATGCGTTCTGCCTGTTCGGCAACGTTCAGATCATGGGTTACCAAAATCAGTGTGACCCCCAGCTCCTGGTTCAGCTGACGAAGCAAATCCATTACCATTCGCCCGGTTTGCCCATCCAGGTTTCCGGTGGGCTCGTCGGCAAAGAGAATTTGGGGCTTGTTTGCCAGCGCCCGGGCAATGGCAAACCGCTGTTGCTGTCCGCCGGACATGGCGCCGGGCAAATAGTCCAGCCGTTGGCTAATCCCCAGGATGGAGATCAGCCGGTTCAGGTATGCCTCGTCCGGCGGGCGCTTGTCCAGCATCAGTGGCAGCAGCATGTTTTCATAGCCGGTCAGCTCTTTTACCAGGTTGTAGCTCTGAAAGACAAAACCGAACTGCCTGCGCCGCAAAATAGCCAACTCCTTATCCCGGTAGGTGTAGATGGAGTTTCCCTGATACAGAACTTCTCCCTGGGTGGGGCGATCCAGAACGGCCAGGCAGTGGAGCAGTGTGGACTTTCCGGAGCCGCTGGGGCCGGTAATGGCGGTGAAACTGCCCTGCCGGACGGCAAAACAGATGTCATCCAGCGCCTTCATGGGCTCTGCGGCACTTCCGTAGTACCGGGAAAGATGGGTGCATTCCAGTATATTCATAGTGTTTCCCTCCTTTGCTGCCAGTATACACAGCGAAACTTACGTCCATCTGTCGCCAGCCTTATGATTTTGAAAGGGTCTCATCCAGCTTTGGAAAATAGAGCTTCATTTCCAGGCTGCCGGGAATATTGGCGGCAGAAATGTTGCCATGGTGCCGGTGGACAATTTCTTTCACAATGCTCAGGCCAATGCCAACCCCGTTGCCCTTTTGGCCTTTGGCTTGGTAAAAGCGCTCGAACAGTCTGGGAAGCTCCTGGCTGTCCACTCCGCCGCCGTTGTCCCGTATGGTAATGTGCAATTCCTGTGGATACTGCTCCAGCAGCACCAGAATCTGCCCATCCGGGGGTGTATGTTCACAGGCATTTTTCAGCAGATTTAATATGGCTTCGCCCAGCCATATTTCGTCACAGTGCAGTGTGCCGCTGCCTTCCAGGGTGAACTGCTTTTCCGGATACAGGGGCTGCAGGTTCTGCCAGCAGGAAAGAATCAGCTCTTCCAAATTCTGTGGGCAGAAACGGAAAGGGTACCCGTCATTGCACAGACGCTCCAGGCGGAGCAGGGAAGAGATGAGGGTTTGCATCCTTTCCAGTAGCTGTGTCTCCTGGGGCAAATGTGCGCCATTGTCCAGTTCCAGGAACAGCTGCAGGGAAGCCAGAGGCGTTTTCAGTTGGTGGGAAATATCTGTAAGCAGGTCGGTGCTGCGCTTGGCTTCCCGGCGGGTCTGCTCCCGGGAGAGCAGCAGCTGATTTTCCAGCCGGGAGAGTGCGTTTTGCAAGGCGGCGGTATCGCCTTCTTTCAGAGATACCGGTAAATAATGCTCTTGCCCATCCAGAAAGCGTTCGGCCTGGGCGGTCAGATTTCGCAGGGAGTGGCGCTGACGGAACAGATTCCAGAGTAATATGCCGTTCACCAGAAGAAGAAAAAGAATCAGTCCACCCATTGGTAACCCACCCCCCGAATGGTGCGGATATGTCCAGCACCGATTTTTTCCCGCAGGCGGCTCATGTGAACAGAGAGCGTATTGTCGTCAATGTATTTTCCGTCGCAGTCCCAAAGCGTGGCAAGCAGAACCTCTCGGGTGGCAACACCCCGCCGCTCCAATAAGGCCAGCAGCAGGCGATACTCTGTAAGCGTCAGGGACAGGAGCATACCCTTGCGGAAAACCTGCATTTTCTGCCGGTCAATTTCCAGCTCCCCAAGATGCCAGGTTTGGCTGACCTGCTGACGCAGCAGCACCCGGATCCGGCTGAGCAACTCCTGAATGCGGAAGGGTTTGGTTACATAGTCGTTCCCGCCGGCATCCAAACCCCGTACAATGTCATATTCCTCGTCCCGGGCAGTGAGAAAAAGAATGGGTGTGGCATCTCCCTGGCAGCGCAGGCTGTGACAAAAGGAGACACCATCTCCGTCCGGCAGTGTAACATCCAGAATCAGAAGAGAAAAGTGTCCCTGCAGGAGCTGCGCGTTTGCCTGGGCAATGCAGTCCGCTCCTGTGGGAAGATAACCGTTCTTTTCCAGAAGCTCCGTAAGCCCCTGAAGAATATAAGCATCATCTTCCACAATCAAAATATGTTCCGGCATGGTGACCTCCTTGCGCTGTGGCGTTGTTTTCCACCAATAGTATACCATAGAAAAAAGAAATTTGCCTTTCGGATTTGTAAGAAAGGCGGTACCCAAAAGACAAGAACAGAATCCGGTTCTGCGTGAGAGCCGGATTCTCCGATATGCCCCAAAAGTTTCGCAGAGTTTGCTGCTCCTGGTGGCAAAAACAAAAGTATTTTCTGTCGGGGTGTGGTTCATTTGGCGGTTTGCGTCATACTGGGGCAACGTGCCAATCTGGCATGCCTGCATCCGGTTTCCGCATTGGGGGAAGCCTATGTACCTGAAGTTATCCACAGGTTTTCTCCCGCCCTGTCAGGTATATGGGCAGGAACAGGCCGATCATAAACAAAAACAGAAGAACAAAGTCTGCAAAAGCCCAGCCTTTCAGCAGCAGAGCCAGATTCGGCAAAATTGCCGGTATAAGGCAGCTCCAGCACCGCAGGGCTCGCAGCATGGATTTCCAGGTTCCGTTATGGAAGCGCACACTGGGCAAATTCATGCGCACAGGGCCGTCCAGGAAAAAATGCAGATTGTTTTCATCGTACATTTTGTCCAGCTTTTCCGGTGCCAGATAGACAAAATAGGCACCAAACACGCCACCCATTCCCAGCAGAGTGAGCAAAGTACTGCTTCGAAGATCCGGAAACAGCAATAGTTCTCCAATGCACAGGGCTGCACTTGCCGGGAAGAGAAACATCCATTTGCTTTTTGCCTGCCAGGCGCGGGGAATGGATTCCTGCTTGTATTGCAACACGGACTGTACCGCTTCTTCGGCCTGTTCCGGGGGCAGAGGGGCGTCTATGCGGCGGCACAGCAGCAGCTCCGTTACCGTTACATCCAGCGCCTGGGAAAGAGGCAGCAGCAAAGTTGTGTCCGGCAGGCTTACGCCCGTTTCCCATTTGCTTACGGCCTTGTCGGATACAAACAGCTGCTGCGCCAGCTCCTTTTGTGTCCAGCCTTTTTCCTTTCGTACAGCGGCTACAAAGCATCCGAAAATCTGCTTGTCCAGTTTGTACATGTTCATCACCTCAAGGCCAGTTTACCCCACAGCCAGAGATTTGACAACCGATAGATGATAGAATTGCGACAATATATAAAAACTGTTGCACAGATTACTCTCTGTGGCGGTCATTCCGGTTGCCGAACAGGAGAATCAGCCGCAGCAGTTGCGCCAGAGCCGTGGCCGTGGCGGCTACATAGGTTAGGGCAGCGGCTTGCAGAGTTTTTCTGGCACCCCGCTGCTCTTCCTGGGTCAGCAGCCCACAACCTTCTATGGCTTCCATAGCCCGGTGGCTTGCGTTGAATTCCACGGGAAGGGTGACCAGCTGGAATACCAGACTGAGACCGAAGCAGGCAATGCCCAGGTACACCAGGCTGTAGGAAAGGTTGCCAAGGCCGGGCAGAATAATGCCCAGCAGAATCAGCGGCATGGCCAGCTTGGAGCCGAAGTTGGTGATGGGGATAACCGCGGAGCGTACACGCACCGGCACATAGTTCTGGGCATACTGTACAGCGTGTCCTGCTTCATGGCAGGCAACACCAATGGCGGCGGTGGAGGTGCTGCTGTAAACATTCTCGGACAGGCGGATGACATTGCTTCTGGGGTCATAGTGGTCGGTCAGATTTCCACGGACAGGCTCAATGCGCACGTTGCTTACACCATTGGCCCGCAGTACCCGCTCCGCTGCCTGGGCACCGGTGAGTCCCCGGTAGGAATATTGCCGGGAATAGCGCTTGAAGGTGCTGTTTACATTGCCGCTTGCCCAAAGGGACAGCAGTACACAGGGCAAAACCAGTACCACATAAGTCCAGTCGAATCCATAATAATAAGGCATTGATAACACTCCTTGAGATTGATATAAAAAATTCTTTTTGCAGGATGCTACATGCAGAAATTGTCCGATTTTGGCAGATAAAATCCAAAATCGCAGCCTGAGAAGTATTTTTGATTTTATTTGCCACCTGAAATACTTCTTGTTTCCACTACCTACAGTTTACTCCAAATAATCGGCCAAGGCAAGAGGGCAGGGTGCAAAGAATTTGTAAACAATGAAACCAGAAACGGGCATATTCACATTTTGTTCATTTATTGCCCTCCAAGCTCTGGTATACTTGAATACAAGAATAACAGAAATGAGTGATGCAATTGAGAGATCCACGAAAAGAGCGCTATATGTATGCCATGCTGGCAGGCTTTGGCGCAATCAGTATGAGCGTGCTGTTCTTTTTCTTCCTGTACCGGCTCCAGGGTATCGGCAGCTGGTTGGGAACCATCAGCAGCATCCTAGCACCGTTTATTTACGGTGGTGTCATTGCCTATCTCCTGCGCCCCCTGTGCAACTCTCTGGAAGCCTTTTTTCAGCTGCGCTTCCATAAGAAAATCAAGCGCTTCGCCAATCCTGTGGCGGTGATTTCCAGCCTGATTATTGGCATTTTGATTGTGTACGCCTTGCTGACAATGGTTCTGCCTCAGCTGGTCAGCAGCATTACCACATTGTGGAATCAGCTGCCGCCGAAGGTGGAGCAGCAGATGACCTGGGCAATGGCAACATTCGGGGATAACGAGGCAATCCAGCAGGTACTGACCTCTCTGGATCAGAATTACATGGATTATTTTACGGATGTATCCAAGTGGTTCCAGGAAAATGTCATGCCCCAGATTACCAATATTCTCTCCGGTGTGGGTACCAGCGTATGGCGTGTACTTACGTTTTTGTATAATGTCCTCATTGGTCTGATTGTTGCCATTTATGTGCTGCATGGCCGCAAGCGCTTTGGCCGGCAGGCGGTGCTGATTGTGCGCAGTCTTTTGCCGGATAAGTGGGCGAACCTGGTGCTGGAAGAGGTTGCGTTTATCGACCGGATGTTTGGCGGGTTTATCGATGGCAAGATCATCGACTCCTCCATCATTGGCGTGCTGTGCTATATCGGCTGCCTGATTCTGTGCATTCCCAATGCGCTGCTGGTATCGGTGCTGGTGGGTATTACCAATATCATTCCCTTCTTTGGCCCGGTGATTGGTGCGGTGCCGGCTACTTTGCTGATTTTGATCGAAAGCCCTATGAAGGCACTGTGGTTTGTGATTTTTGTAATTATTCTGCAGCAGCTGGACGGTAATGTGATCGGCCCCAAGATTCTGGGCAACCGGACGGGCATCTCCGGCTTCTGGGTCATGTTTGCCATCATTCTGTTTGGCGGCATCTGGGGCATTGTGGGTATGATTGTTGGTGTGCCGCTGATCGCCGTGTTCTACGATGCGGTGAAGCGTTTGGTCAAGCGTGGCCTGCGCAAGCAGAACCATATGGAGCTGTGGGAGCAATACCGCAGCGCCTTCCCCAACAGCGAAGAAGAGAAAACAAAGGATGAGGACGCATGAATTACGCAATCATCAAAAATTGCGACATAGCCAATGGCCCCGGTGTCCGGGTCAGCCTGTTTGTTTCCGGCTGTACTCGCCGGTGCCCCGGTTGCTTCAATGAGGTGGCTTGGGATTTTCACTACGGCACACCCTTTACCCAGGAAACGATTGCTATGCTCCTGGATATGCTGGAGCCGGACTATATCCAGGGACTGACTCTGCTGGGAGGGGAACCCTTTGAACCCCAGAACCAGCTACCTGTTGTGGAGTTGCTGCGGCAGGTTCGGGAAAAGTACCCGGAAAAGAGCGTCTGGGCGTTTTCGGGGTATACCTATGAGAAGATTTCCTCCGGGAGCCTGGGGGATTGGCCGGTTACCCGGGAATATTTGAGCTATCTGGATGTTTTGGTAGACGGCCCCTTTGTGGAGGCAAAGAAGAATCTGTCCCTGCGATTCCGTGGGTCAGAAAATCAGAGATTGATCGATATGCCCGCTACCTTGCGGCAGGGAGAAGTTGTTTTGTGGCAGGACTGGCAGGCAGAAGGAAAGGGATTGAAATCATGGAACAAATTGCGGTAAAGAAGCTCCGCCCCGGGGCGAAACTGCCCACCTTCGGCTCTGCCGAGGCTGCGGGAGCGGATTTGTATGCTTGCCTGGAAGAAAGCGTGACCATCCAGCCCGGGCAGACGGTTTTTCTGCCTACGGGGCTTTCTATGGCGTTGCCGGTGGGCTATGCGGGGCTGGTGTATGCCCGCAGTGGCCTGGCCTGCAAGCAGGATCTGGCACCGGCGAATAAAGTAGGGGTCATTGACAGTGATTACCGGGGGGAATTTATGATTGCCCTGCATAATCATGGCGATCAGCCCCGGCAAGTCCACAATGGCGACAGAATCGCCCAGCTGGTGGTTACGCCTGTTCTTCGCCCGGTCTATCAGGAGGCAGACATCCTCCCGGAAACCGCCCGGGGCGAAGGCGGCTTCGGCTCCACAGGAGCGTAAAATTGAAAAAGAGGCTGCTCGGGGAGCGGCCTCTTTTTTCCGTCAGCCAGGGAAAAGCCTGGCGCAATCCGGGGAACAGTTTACATTCCGGATACTTCCAGTTTATTTTCGGTTCACAAAATAAAAATAAAATACACGCAACTTTACTTATTTTTATAGATACGGAGACAACAGAAATGAAGACATATCGTGCGGGAATTGATATTGGCTCCACGACCGTGAAACTGGCCGTGTTGGATGAAAAGGACAATCTTTGCTATGGGAACTACACCCGCCACCAGGCCAATACCCAGGGGGCTTTGGCAGAGCTTCTGAAGGATGCCAGAGACCGGTTGGGGGAGTGTGCTCTGCGGGTAAAGATTACCGGCTCCGGTGCCATCACCCTGGCGAAGGCAATGGACATTGGTTTCCAGCAGGAAGTGGTGGCGGTAGCGGCCGCACTGAAACGATTCTATCCCCAGACAGATGTGGCCATAGAGCTGGGAGGCGAGGATGCCAAGATCATCTATTTTGCCGGGGGACTGGATGAGCGGATGAACGGTGTCTGTGCCGGCGGTACCGGCTCCTTTATCGACCAGATGGCTGCCTTGCTGCAAACCGATGCAGCCGGGCTGAATAAAGAAGCGGAGAACTATCAGCAGATTTATCCCATTGCGGCTCGCTGCGGCGTATTTGCCAAAACAGACATCCAGCCTCTGATCAATGAAGGAGCGACAAAGGCGGATCTGGCAGCGTCCATTTTCCAGGCGGTGGTGAACCAGACCATTTCCGGCCTGGCTTGCGGAAAGCCGATTCGTGGCTGTGTGGCATTTTTGGGTGGCCCTCTGCATTTTCTTCCGGAACTCAAGAAGGCATTTATCCGTACACTGCACCTGACACCGGAAACAACGGTGGATCCGGAGAATTCCCATCTCTTTGCGGCGATGGGTTCCGCATTGGAAAGTGTTGGGGAGAATCCCGTTGCGCTGGGTACCATGATTGCCCGGCTGGAACAGGGAATCCAGGTTTCTTTTGAGATGCCCCGTCTTCCGGCTCTGTTTGCGTCCTCTCAGGAGTACGAAGCGTTTCACCGGAGACACGGCCAGGCTGTGGTTGCCAAAGCGCCTTTGGAGACCTACTGCGGAGACTGCTACCTGGGAATCGATGCCGGTTCCACTACAACCAAAATCGCACTGATTGGCCAGGAGGGGCAGCTGCTGTATTCCTTCTATGCCAACAATAAGGGCAATCCCATCGAAACCGCCAAGACGGCCATATGGGATTTGAAAACCCGGCTGCCCGGATCTGCCCGGATTGCCCGCACTTGCTCCACCGGCTATGGAGAAGCGCTGCTGAAGGCGGCCTTCCACCTGGACGAAGGGGAGGTGGAGACCATTGCCCACTGCACCGCTGCAGCCTTTTTTGACCCGGATGTGGACTGCGTGCTGGATATTGGCGGGCAGGACATGAAATGCATCCGGCTGAAAAACGGAGCCGTGGATACGATTATGCTCAACGAGGCATGTTCCTCCGGCTGTGGCTCTTTTATTGAGAATTTTGCCAACTCCCTCGGCTATACCGCGCAGGATTTTGCCCGGGAAGCGCTGTTTGCCGAAAATCCTGTGGACTTGGGCACCCGTTGCACGGTGTTTATGAATTCCAATGTGAAGCAGGCGCAAAAAGAGGGCGCCAAGGTGGCGGATATTTCCGCAGGTCTTGCTTATTCCGTAATCAAGAATGCTTTGTTTAAAGTGATCAAGCTGAGCAGTGCCAAAGAGCTGGGTAATCATATCGTGGTGCAGGGCGGCACATTCCATAATCAGGCGGTATTGCGGGCATTTGAAAAAATTGCGGATTGCCAGGCGGTTTGCCCGGATATTGCAGGGCTGATGGGAGCCTTTGGCGCGGCACTGATTGCCCGCAGCCATGATGAGGGCCGGGGGACGGATATGCTGCCTTTGGAGCAGATTGTCGATTTGAGCTACACCACAAGGACACTGCGCTGCGGAGGTTGCGGCAACAATTGCATGCTTACCGTAAATACGTTCCCCGGTGGGCGGAAGCACATCACCGGAAACCGCTGCGAAAAGGGTGCCGGTGGGAATTCCGGAACGCAGCGGGCGGAGAATATGGTGGCATACAAGCAGAAGCGAATGTTTGATTACGAACCTTTGCCTGCTTCAGAGGCTCCGAGGGGTACCGTGGGACTTCCCAGAGTGCTGAATATGTATGAAAACTACCCATTCTGGGCAACCTTCTTCCGGAATTTGGGTATTCGTGCTGTGCTGTCTCCCTTCTCGGACAGAAAACTGTATGAACTGGGAATGGACAGTATCCCTTCTGAATCGGAATGCTATCCCGCCAAGCTGGCTCATGGGCATGTGCAGTGGCTGATTGACCAGGGAATTACCACCATTTTCCATCCCTGCGTCTTTTATGAGTATCAGGAGCATGAAGACGCTCAGAATCATTACAGCTGCCCCATTGTTGCTTCTTATCCTGAAAATCTGAAAAACAATGTGGAGTCGGTCACCTCCGGTGCCGTTCGCTACATCCGTCCCTTCGTTGCCTTTACCAGTGAAAAAACCGCGGCAGATCGTTTGGTGAAGGTTTGCAAGGAGGTTTGGGATATTCCTGCCCAGCAGACCCGCCGGGCGGTAGCCCAGGCCTGGGCAGAGCAGCGCCAGGCCAAGCTGGATATTATGCGCGAGGGCGAGCGCGTGCTCCGTGCCATGGAGGAAAGAGGAGGCAGTGGCATCGTTTTGGCTGGCCGCCCCTATCACATCGATCCGGAAATCAACCATGGTATCCCGGAGCTGATTGCCTCCTATGGCCTGACAGTGCTTACAGAAGACAGCTTGCCGAACCCGGAGGAGGAGCAGAATCTGCGGATTGTAGACCAGTGGGTGTACCATTCCCGGCTGTATTCCGCTGCACGTTTTGTTCGCAACCGGGATGACCTGGAGCTGCTGCAGCTGAATTCCTTCGGCTGCGGTCTGGATGCGGTAACCACCGACCAGGTGAGCGAAATTCTGGAGGGCAGCAACAAGCTGTATACGCTGCTGAAAATCGACGAGGTAAACAACCTTGGTGCGGTTCGCATCCGGATCCGCAGCCTGATTGCGGCGATGAAAATGCGGAAGCAGGAGGGCATCCAGGCACAGCCCAAACCTGTGGATTTCTTCAGGCAGGAATACACCCAGCAAATGCAGCTGGAGGGCTACACCCTGCTGGCACCCCAGATGAGTCCTATCCATTTTGATATTTTGCAGCCCGTGTTCCGCAAGCATGGCTACAACGTGGTGGTTCTGGATAATGACGACCGGACGGCGATCGATGTGGGTCTGAAATATGTGAATAACGATGCCTGTTTCCCCTCTATCACCGTGGTGGGGCAGGTGATGGAAGCGGTGCTCTCCGGAAAATACGACACGGACCATCTGGCCATTATGATGACTCAAACCGGAGGCTGCTGCCGTGCCAGTAACTATGTGGCCTTTATTCGCCGGGCCCTGGCCAAGGCGGGCTATAGCCACATTCCTGTCATTTCCGTCAATGCCAACGGCATGGAGAAAAACAGCGGTTTCCACTTCACCCCGGGGCTGATACTGGATGCAATTCACGCGGTGGTTTACGGAGATCTGCTGATGCGCTGCCTGTATCGGGTGCGTCCCTATGAGCTGACCCCGGGCAGTGCCGATGCGCTGCATCACAAGTGGCGGGATATTTGTATCGAAGCGCTGACATCTCCCAAGAGCAGCCGCAGTTATCCCCAAGTGTGCCGGGATCTGGTGGCGGACTTTGATGCTTTCCCCATTGACGAAAGTTTGCGCAAGCCCCGGGTGGGCATTGTGGGAGAGATTTTGGTGAAGTATATGCCCCTGGCGAACAACCATCTGGTGCAGGTGCTGGAAGCCGAAGGCGCCGAAGCGGTTGTGCCGGATATGCTGGATTTCTTCAACTATTGCCTGCTGGGTGGTGAATACCGTCATGAATTCCTGGGTGCCGGAAAGAGTGCGGAGGTTGCCGCAAAGGCGGGCATCCGGGCACTGTGGGCAGTGCGCCAGCCGGCCATCCAGGCACTGAAAAAGAGCAAGCGCTTTACACCTCCGGTTCCTATTGAGGAAATTGCGGAGAATACCAAGCCCTTCCTGTCCCTGGGCAACCAATATGGCGAAGGCTGGTTCCTGGCCGGTGAAATGATTGAACTGATCACTTCCGGCACCCCCAATGTGATTTGCATCCAGCCCTTTGCCTGCCTGCCCAACCATGTGGTGGGAAAAGGCGTAATCAAGGTGCTGAAAAAAGCTTATCCCCAGGCCAATATTGCTGCTGTGGACTATGACCCCGGTGCCAGCGAAGTAAACCAGTTGAACCGGATCAAGCTGATGCTGTCCGTTGCCAAGAAGGACGGCATTGACCTTTGATGAAAAATCTGCTACTATAGGGGAAAACAAAAAGGAGTCGTTTTTATGAAAAAGACTGTTTTGCGGGAGTATGCCCGCCTGATCGTCCGCTGTGGCGTGAATGTCCAGAAAGGCCAGACGGTGCTGATTTTTGCCGGACTGGACCAGCCGGAGTTTGTTCAGCTGGTTGTGGAAGAAGCCTACAAGGCTAAGGCCAAGGAAGTAATCGTCCAGTGGGACTACCAGCCCCTTACAAAGTTGAAATACCGCTATGAATCCGTCAAGACCCTGGGCACTGTGAAGGAATGGGTAAAGGCTCGCCAGGAATATTTCTGCGAAGAGCTGCCCTGCCGTATTCACCTGGTTTCCGAGGATCCGGACGGCCTGAAGGGCGTGAATATGGAAAAAATGGCCAAAGCACGCCAGATGAGCTACCCCATCCTGAAGGGATATGCAGACCGGCGGGAAAATCGCCAGCAGTGGTGCATTGCCGCTGTGCCCGGTGCAGCCTGGGCAAAGAAGGTCTTCCCCGGTATGCGCACCAGCACCGCTGTGGAAAAGCTGTGGGAAGCCATCCTGTTTACCTCCCGGGTGGATGGAGATGCCATTGCCAACTGGGAAGCCCACAATGCCGATCTGCAAGCTCGCTGCGATTACCTCAACAGCCTGCACATCCGCTCTTTGCACTACACTGCGGATAACGGCACGGATCTGACCGTTGGCATGATTCCGGAAGGGCGCTTCTGCGGTGGTGGAGAGACCATCATCCAGGGTACCTTCTTCAACCCCAATATTCCCACAGAGGAGTGCTTCATCTCCCCGATGAAGGGAAAGGCAGAGGGCATCGTCTATTCCACCAAGCCCCTGAGCTACCAGGGTCAGCTGATCGAGAACTTCTCCATGCGCTTTGAAAACGGTAAGGTTGTGGAGGCTCACGCGGAAAAGGGTGAGGAGCTGCTGAACCGGATGCTCTCCATGGACGAAGGTGCTGCCTACCTGGGCGAGTGCGCCCTCGTGCCCCAGGCAAGTCCCATTGCGGAAAGCGGTCTGCTGTTCTATAACACCCTGTTCGATGAAAATGCCGCCTGCCACCTGGCTGTTGGTATGGGATTCCCGGATACCATCGAGAATTTCCAGAACCGTTCTCTGGACGAGTGCCGCCAGCTGGGCATCAACGATTCCATGATCCACGAGGACTTCATGATTGGCTGCGACACCATGAATATCGATGCCAGTTGTGGAGATGGCACGGTGAAGCCCATCTTCCGGACAGGCAACTGGGCATTCTGAGGAACCGGAACTATTTTTGAAAATAACGAAAAAAACACTTGCTTTTTCTGTAGCGCTGTGCTATTATATCTAGGCGATTCAAGATTGCTAGGGCGAACCCTGCCCTTTAACTGATATGAAAGAGGTGAAAGAAATGAAGGAAGGTATCCATCCTAACTACGAACAGACCACGATCCGCTGTGCATGTGGTAACGTCATCGCGACCGGTTCTACCAAGAAGGACATTCGCGTTGAAATCTGCTCCAAGTGCCACCCTTTCTATACCGGCAAGCAGAAGCTGGTTGACACCGGTGGACGCGTTGATCGCTTCAATAAGCGTTTCGGCCTGAAGTAAGATACTGGCTACCCGCATTACGGAAACGTAGTGCGGGTATTTTTTATATTCTGCCATGCGTTTCTTGTTGCCCCTGTGGCGGCGGTTGTGGTATAATGGAAAAAGAAAGCACGATTTGGAGGAAGCTATGGAAGAGATTTTTGATCAGCATGTGCAGGAGCGGGCTGTCCTGGTGGGACTGAACGCAGACTGTTTTAAAATGGAACAAACCGCAACCGAGGAATCCTTGGAGGAATTGGAGGCTCTGCTGGAAACAGCCGGAGGCTTCTGTACCGGAAAAATGCTGCAAAACCGGCACACACCGGATGCCCACAGCTTTATTGGAGAGGGAAAGGCGCAGGAAGTCAGAATGCTGGTGGAGGCGACCGCTTCTACCATGGTCATCTTCGATAACGAGCTGTCTCCCGGCAATATCCGGGCGCTGGAGGAAATCATTGGCGTGACGGTGCTGGACCGCAGCGCGTTGATTATGGATATTTTTGCGCAACGGGCAAAGACCCGGGAGGGGCGCCTTCAGGTAGAGCTGGCGCAGTATAAATATTTGCTGCCCCGTCTGTCCGGCATGGGCAAGAGCCTGTCCCGTCAGGGTGGTGGCATCGGTACCCGTGGCCCCGGCGAGACCAAGCTGGAAAGTGACCGCCGCCATATCCGGGAGCGGATCAACCGCCTGGAAAACGAGCTGGAGCAGGTGCGCCAGGTGCGTGGTGTGCAGCGGGAGCGCAGAATGAAAAATTCCGTTCCCGTAGTTGCCATTGTAGGCTACACCAATGCGGGAAAATCCACCCTGCTCAATCAGCTGACCGGTGCGGGAATCCCTGCCAACAACCGGCTCTTTGATACGCTGGACACCACTTCCCGGCAGCTGAAGGTATCGGATAATCTGGATGTCATTGTGTCGGATACGGTTGGCTTTATTTCCAAGCTCCCTCATCATCTGGTGGATGCCTTCCGGGCAACACTGGAAGAGCTGGAATATGCCGATGTGCTGCTGCATGTGATCGATGCGGCGGATCCCAACCGGGACGCGCATATCCAGGTGGTGGATAAGCTGATTGCCTCTCTGGCAAAGCCCGGAACGCCGGAAATCTATTGCTATAACAAGGCGGATCTGGTCAGCAGGGAAGAGATCCCTGTAGGGGAGGGCGTTATTGCCGTTTCCGCTGCCAAAGGGCAGGGGATGGAAGCGCTGCTCAAACTGATTGAGACGACCCTCGGCCATGCCCGGCATCATGTCCTGCTGCGGCTTCCTTATTCCATGGGCGGTCAGGTGGATGCCTTGCATTCCGGGGCAAAGGTACACAGTGTGGAATACACCCCTGAGGGCATTGAAATCGACACGGTTTTGGATGATATTTTGTACGGCCGTCTCCGTGGATACGTGGTAAAGGAGTGCTGAGGCGTGGAAGAGTATCTGGTTCCCACTGCCTATGGCGAGGACTCGTTCATAGAAAAAAAGTCCCGCTTCATTGGCCGCGTCTGGCCGGTGGAGACGGAGGAGGAAGCCCTGGAAAAAATCCAGGAGATGAAGAAAAAGCATTATGACGCAACCCATAATTGCTGGGCATACATCATCAAAGACGGCGCGGTGCGCTTTTCTGATGATGGAGAGCCCGGCGGCACCGCCGGAATGCCTATGCTGCAGGTGCTCCAGCGGGAGGAACTGAACAACATTGTCTGTGTGGTTACCCGGTATTTCGGAGGTATTCTTCTCGGTGCCGGCGGCCTGGTGCGGGCGTATGCAAAAGGTGCGAAAATTGCCGTAGATGCCGCTGGAAAGTCCAAAAAGCGGGTATGGACGGTTTTGTATCTGCCTTGTCCATACCCCTTTTACGAGCGGGTAAAGCTGGCTGTGGCAGCCTACGAAGGTGTGATCCGCAGTACGGAATACGGGGCGGAAATAGAGCTGGAAGTTCTGTTTCCGGAAAAACAAACCCAGGCATTTTTGGAGCACTTGACAGATATGACCAGTGGTACGGTAGAGGCCATGGAAATCGGTCAGGAATATCGGGCATTTCCTATATAAAAGGAGCAGTGGCTATGACAGTGTGGGAAGAATTGGAACGATTGGAGCATCGCAGGCTCCATCCTCTGGCGGCCTTTTCCGATAAGAGCAAGGGAAGACCCCGCCCGGAACCGGAGCGGGAGGAGGATGTGCGCACCTGCTACCAGCGGGATATAGACCGGATTGTACACAGCAAGGCATTTCGGCGGCTGATGCACAAGACCCAGGTGTTTCTGCGCCCGGAAGGAGACCATTACCGCACCCGCATGACCCATACGCTGGAAGTATCCCGCATCGCGGGAACCATCACGAGAGCCTTGGGACTGAATGAAGATCTGGCAGAAGCCATTGCTATGGGGCACGACCTGGGGCATACGCCTTTTGGCCATGCCGGAGAGGATGCTCTGAGCCGCTGCCTGGGAAAACCCTTTCGTCACAATGAGCAGAGCCTGCGTGTGGTAGATGTGCTGGAAAAGGACGGCAAGGGACTGAACCTTACCTATGAGGTGCGCAATGGAATTTTGTGCCACACGGGGGACCCTTGGCCTGCCACCCTGGAGGGGATGGCAGTGCGCCGCTCCGATCAGATTGCCTATGTCAACCACGATATAGATGATGCCATCCGGGCAGGGATTTTGACCAATGCGGACATTCCCCGTGCCATTACGGATGTGCTGGGGCATACCCACAGCGCACGGATCAATACTTTGGTGACTGATGCCATAAAGACTTCCCGGGAGGCCGGGACCGTGACCCTTTCTTCCGAGGTTGACCAGGCACTGCGGGAGCTGCGCGGTTTTATGTTTCGGAATGTCTACCGCAATCCCGTGGCAAAGGGAGAAGAGAGCAAGGCGAAGGACATGCTCCAGCGGCTCTTTGAGTACTATTACAGCCATCCGGAGTCACTGCCGGAGGATTTTCAGCCCCAGATGAGTTTCGACGGGCTGGAGCGCACGGTTTGCGACTACATTGCCGGGATGACGGATAACTATGCAGTGGCAAAATTTACAGAGATTTTTGTCCCCAGCGGCTGGAATGTTCGGGGATAATATGCTATAATAAAAGATAATTTTTGAAAAGGAGGTTCTCGCTATGGCATTTCCACCGGCATTTTTGGATGAGCTGGCTGCCCGCAATCCCATTGAGGAAGTTGTGGGACAGTACGTGAATCTGAAGCGCTCCGGCAGCAATCTTTTTGGGCTGTGTCCGTTCCATGGAGAGAAGACAGCCTCCTTTTCCGTAGCGCCGGACAAAGGCATTTATTATTGCTTTGGCTGCCATAAAGGCGGCAGTGTGATCAATTTTGAAATGGAGATCGAAGGGCTCAGCTACCCGGACGCGGTTCGGGCGCTGGCTCAGCGGGTGGGCATGGAGGTACCGGAGGACGAGCAGTATCAGAGCCGCTACCGCAAGCAGGAAAGACTCTGGGCACTGAATAAGGAAGCTGCCCGCTTTTTTGTATCCCAACTCTATGCACCTGCCGGAGAGGCGGGGCTGCAGTATGCCCAGAGACGGGGAATGCGCAAAGGAACCCTTACCCGCTTCGGAATCGGCTTTGCCCCGGACAGTTGGGATGCTCTGTGCAAAGCCATGCAGGCAAAAGGGTATACGGATGAAGAAATGAAGGAGGCGGGGCTTGTATCCGTTTCCTCTAAAAATGGCAGAATTTACGACCGGTTCCGTAACCGTCTGATGTTCCCCATCATCGATGTCCGTGGAAATGTGATCGGTTTCGGCGGCCGGGTCATGGATGATTCTACCCCCAAATACCTCAATTCCCCGGAGACCATCGTCTTTAATAAGCGGAAGAACCTGTTTGCGCTGAATATTGCAAAAAAAACAAAGCTGGGGTTTCTGATCCTGGTGGAAGGCTATATGGATGCCATTGCGCTGCATCAGTATGGCTTTGACTGCGCCGTGGCCTCTCTGGGTACTTCCCTGACAGAAGAGCACGCGGTGCTTCTCAGCCGCTATACCGAGCAGGTGATGCTGATATACGATGGAGACAATGCCGGGCAGAATGCCACCAGGCGGGCCATTCCCATGCTGGAAAAGGCCGGGCTGCAGGTGAAGGTTCTGCAAATGCGGGATGCCAAAGATCCGGACGAATTTTTGAAGAAATTCGGTGCGGATAAATTCCGTATTTTGCTGGAAGAGTCCTCCAACCGGGTGGAATATCAGCTGCGTGCCATCCAGAGAAAATATGACCTGAACCAGGACGAAGACCGGGTGAAGTTTTTAACAGAGGCTGCGGATTTTGTGAGCAGCTTGCCCAGTGCGGTGCAGCGGGAGGTCTATGGAAACCGGGTGGCAGAGGCCGCCGGTATCAGCCAGCAGGCGATCAAAATAGAGGTGGACAAAGCGTTTAAGCGCCGGGTCAACCGGGAAAAGAAAAAGCAGGAGCATATCGATTTGGCACCTGCCGTTGCCCGGCAGCCCAAGAGTCGTGCTTTCCACTATGATAATATAAAATCCGCCATGGCAGAAGAAAATGTGATTGCCCTTTGCCTGCGGGATCCCGGGATGATGGAACAGGCCAAGATGCTTTCCCAGGAAAGCTTTTCCTCTGAATTGCTTGGGCGGGTGTTCTCCCAGCTGCGTGCTCAGTATGAATCCGGCAGTGACCCGTCGCTGACGGCACTGACGGACTTTTCCGGAGAGGAAATGGCCCATATAGCCGGGATTTTGCAGCGGAATACGGATCCGGTTTCCGAGCAGGTGCTTCAGGACAGCATCCGGGTGATCCGGGATGCCTATCAGTTTAAGAACGCCGGATCGGATGATGCACTGATGGCCATACAGCGCAAGCTCAGAGAAAGCAAGGGGAGAAGGATATGACGGAGCTTTTGGAAAAAGAAAAAGATACACCGGTCCTTTCTTCCGGAGAGGACGATATTCGCCAGTACCTGCGGGAGATCCGGGATTACCCCATGCTTACCCCGGAACAGGAGCGGGAGTTGGCACGCCGCTGTGCCCAGGGGGATGAAGATGCCATTCGGAAAATGGTAAACAGTAATCTGCGCCTGGTGGTATCCATTGCCCGGGAATATGCCGGGCGTGGAGTGGCACTGATGGATTTGATCCAGGAGGGGAGTATCGGCCTGCTGGTGGCGGCAAAGAAGTTTGACTATACGCTGGACTATCGCTTTTCCACCTATGCAACCAAGTGGATCCGCCAGGGTGTGACCCGGTGCCTGCTGAACCATGCCGGTGCGATTCGGGTGCCGGTACACACTGCGGAGCGCATGCGCAAAATCCAGGCAGCAAAGGCGTGTCTGAAGCAGGAAAACGGAGTGGAGCCGACGGCACAGGAGATTGCTGCCCGGGTGGATATGTTCCCGGAAAAGGTAGAGGCACTGCTGCAGCTTTCGCCGGACATCTGCTCTTTGGATGTTCCCACCGGAGACGGGGAAAAAGGGACACTTGGGATGCTGCTGGAGGATATGGAAGCCCCCCAGCCCCAGGAAGAGCTGGTGCGCAAAGAGCTGACCAGCATCATGGATCATCTGCTTGGCAGCCTCAATGCCCGCCAGCAGACGGTTCTGCGGATGCACTTTGGCATGGAGGACGGAACCTGCCATTCTCTGGAGTCCATCGGTGAAAAGTTGGGCATTTCCAAAGAGCGGACACGGCAGATAGAAAAGCAGGCAATGGAAAAGCTGCAGGCGATGGGTACCAGTATGGGATTGGAGGACTTTTTGGAATGATGGATTGGGATATTTCCTTTGAAGACAGCCCCTGGGAAACCTGGCTGAAAGGGAAAAAGCCGGGGGAGCGGCTGTCCGCTGCCCGCCTTCTGGACTTTTTGGAAGCAGAGAGCGAAGAAGGGGTAGAGGATGCCTTTGGGGCACTGGAGCGTGCCGGAGTGGTGCTGGATATTACCAGCCTGCCCGGGCAGCAGTTTTTGGGACAGGCGGCTCTGCGCCTGCGGCATGAGAAGCAACTGGCAGAGGATGGCCTGGACGTAAGCAGCCTGGAGCGGAACGATCCGCTGCGGCTGTATCTGGAAGAAATAGCCGGAATGGTTCCTTTGGAAGAAGAATCCTCCCTGGCCGCAAAGGTGTTGCGGGGAGATGAATCTGCACGGGAGCAGTTGGCGGCTCAGGGCCTGAACCGGGTGGTGGAAATTGCCCGGGAGTATGCCGGTTACGGTGTGTTGCTGATGGATTTGATCCAGGAGGGCAGCCTGGGGCTGTGGCAGGCAATTCAGAGCTACACCCAGGGAGACTACGGCCTGCTGCGGGATGCGGCCATCCGCTTTGCAATGGGACGGGCTGTAACGCTGCAGGCAAGAAACAACGGCGTGGGGCAGAAAATGCGTCAGGCGGTGGAGGATTACCGGGCAGTGGATCAGCGCCTGTTGACAGAGTTGGGAAGAAATCCCACTTTGGAGGAGATTGCCCAGCAGCTGCATATGTCCCCGGAGGATGCGGCGGTTGTGCAGCGGAATCTGGAAGATGCCCGTGTACTGCACCAGGCAACCCAGCCCAAGCAGGAGCAGGAGCCGGAAGAGGAAGAAAAAGCCGTAGAGGATACGGCGTATTTCCAGATGCGTCAGCGCATTCTGGATCTACTGAGTGTCCTTTCCCCGGAGGATGCAAAGCTGCTTACATTGCGCTTTGGTCTGGAGGGCGGTCTGCCTCTCAGCCCGGAGGATACAGGAAAGCAGCTGGGTCTTACACCCGGCGAAGTTGTTCAGCGAGAAGCTGCCGCGCTGGCTATGCTGCGGCAGGAAGGATAAAGGAGAATACGTATGGCTAAAAAGATTTCCATTGCCATTGATGGCCCCGCCGGTGCAGGGAAAAGCACCATCGCCCGCCGCCTGGCAGCAGAAATGGGCTACCGCTATGTGGATACCGGTGCCATCTACCGTACTGTTGCCTATTTCATGGATTTGTGGGGTGTCAGCCCCAAGGATGTGGACGGTGTGGAGCGGTACATCGATGAGCTGACCATCGGCATCGAATACGATGACGACGGCCTGCAGCACATGATTATGAACGGCATGGATGTGACCGATGACATCCGTACTCCGGAGATTTCCCAGAAGGCAAGCCTCATCGCTGCCCATGCGGTGGTGCGTGAGATGCTGCTGGATACCCAGCGGGACATTGCCAAGGAATATGACGTGGTAATGGACGGACGGGACATTGGCTCCGTGGTGCTGCCCAAGGCTACCGTGAAGATTTTTCTGACGGCTTCGGCAGAGGTTCGTGCCCAGCGCCGGTGCAGGGAGCTGACGGAAAAGGGGCAGAAAGTCAGCTATGAAAAAGTGCTCAAGGACATTCAGCAGCGGGACTACCAGGATACCCACCGGGAGATTGCACCGCTGAAGATGACCAGGGACTCTGTGAAGCTGGATACTTCTGAAATGAACATCGACCAGGTGATCGATGCCATGAAGACCATTATCCGGGAGAAGATCGGCTGATGGGCGTGCGGTTGGCTAAAAGCGCCGGATTCTGCTTCGGCGTGAACCGTGCGGTGGAACTGGTGCAGTCCGCCGCTGCGGAGGGAAAGCGCACGGTCACTCTGGGGCCGATCATTCACAACCGGCATGTTGTGGAGCAGTTCCGGGAAATCGGCGTGCGTGTAATTGAGTCTCCCCGGGAGGCCAAACCCGGCGATACGGTGATCATCCGCTCCCATGGCGTGGGGCGTGATGTATACCAGCAGCTGGAGCAGGCCGGGGCGGAGATTATAGACGCAACATGTCCTTTTGTTAAGCGAATCCATAAGCTGGTGAGCCAGGCGCAGGAAGAAGGGCGGCTGCCCATCATCATCGGCACACCGACCCACCCGGAGGTGGAGGGTATTGCCGGCTGGTGTGACGAGTGTCGGATCTTTTCCGGGCCGGAGGAACTGGAAAATTGGGTGAAACAGGAGTCGATTTCTCCGGATACGCCAATTTGTATGGTTTCACAAACAACGTCCACAGAAACTTTGTGGAAATTATGCAGAAATTTTGCAAAAAAACAGTTTACTAACTTGAAAATATTTGATACAATATGTAAAGCGACAGAAGATAGGCAAACGGAGGCGGCGCAGCTTGCCCGCCAGAGTCAGGCCATGGTAGTGGTAGGAGATGCCAAGAGCTCCAATACCGGCCGTCTGGCTATGATTTGCCGGGAATACTGCGACCGTGTAGCTCTTGTTGACGATGTCAGCGAACTGGAGCCCGCGTTTTTCGCCGGTATCACTGATGTTGGAATCACGGCTGGTGCGTCCACACCGGCGTGGATTATAAAGGAGGTCAACAAGACTATGAGCGAAATTACCAATGTTGAGGCTGTACAGGAGGAGAGCTTTGCAGAACTTCTCGAGCAGTCCATCAAGACTTTAAATACAGGAGATAAGGTTATTGGCACCGTTACCGGAATCGGCAATACCGAAGTCCAGGTAGACCTGGGCACCAAGCATGCCGGCTACATTCCCTATGATGAAGTCAGCGCCGATCCCACTGTAAAGGCTGAAGACATCCTGAAGGTTGGCGACGAGATCGAGGTTTTCGTTGTTCGCGTGAACGATCAGGAAGGCACTGTGCAGCTGTCCAAGAAGAAGCTGGACGGCCTGAAGATTTGGGACGAGATGGCTGAGTATGTGGAGAACAAGACCACCATCGATGCCACCATCACCGAAGAGAACAAGGGCGGCCTGGTTGCCAATGTGAAGGGCATCCGTGTGTTTATCCCCGCTTCCCAGTCCGGCATTGCCAAGGGTGGCGATATGGCTGGCATGGTGGGCAAGCCCGTGCAGCTGAAGATTACCGAGGTCAATCGTGCCCGCCGTCGTGCTATCGGCTCCATCCGTGCCGTGAACGCTGAGGCTCGCAAGGCTGCTCAGGAGAAGATCTGGAACGAGATCGAGGTTGGCAAGAAGTACCACGGTGTGGTTAAGAGCCTGACTTCTTACGGTGCCTTCGTAGACATCGGCGGCGTGGACGGTATGGTTCACGTTTCCGAGCTGAGCTGGAACCGGATCAAGACTCCCGCTGATGTTGTGAAGGTTGGCGA
>CAZCRO010000001.1:0-116674 GCA_964501115.1 uncultured Oscillospiraceae bacterium | reverse complement strand
ATGATGATTCTAAACCGTAAAACTGTTGTCCCTAACGACAATCACTCATGTCTGGAAGTCCGATTTTGCAGGACGGAAAGCTGGTGGGAGCGGTAACCCATGTACTCGTCAATGACCCCACCACCGGGTACGGGATCTTTATTGAGAATATGCTGGATGCAGCAGGGTAACAATATAGGAAGGCTCAGCCTTCCTATATTGTTGTTGACAGTATCACGATACCGTGATATAATGATTCTATCAGAAAAGGAGGTTGATTTCACAATGCCCGTTTTATCAAGGTTTTACGGAATTATTATTAGAATGTATTTCCTGCAAAGCGAACACAATCCCCCTCACATCCATGCGATCTATAACGAGGATGTTGCTGCAATCGACTTTATGACCGGCGAGATCATTGAAGGTCAACTTCCTCCGAAAGCGCTGGCGATGGTGCGAGAGTGGCTTGCCATCCACAAAGATACTTTGCAAGAAATTTGGGACACCCAGGAATTTAAGAAAATTCCTCCGCTGGAATGAGGAGGCAGGTTTATGTTTCACAAAGTCAAAAGTGTATCTCCCCTTGCTGATTTCAAGCTGAGCGTTCAGTTCAGCGAGGGCGTTACCAAGTTGTATGATATGAACCCTCTGTTTGAGCAAATCCCCGCATTTGGATATCTCAAAGAAAATCCCGAAGATTTTACCTGTGTTACCGTCGATATTGGTGGCTACGGCATTATTTGGGGCGATGAGTTGGATTTGAGCTGTGATGAGCTGTGGGAGCATGGCGTACAGATGATCACTCCCTTTGACGGACTAATGGCATTCAGCGATGCCACAGAGCTGTGGGGTCTCAACGAAAGTACGCTGAGAAAGGCAATCACTTACGGAAAACTCGTAAATGGTGTGGATGTTTGCAAGTTTGGCAAGCAATGGGTCGTTTCCGTAGACGCTATGAAACGAGAGTACGGTCAATAAGAATATTGGGGAGGCATGCGAAATGCCACGTACAGAAAACGTAGAGCTGACGGTACTATGCTTACTACATCAAAATGGTCAATATTTGCTACAAGATAGAGTAAAGAAAGACTGGCAAGGTTTTACATTACCGGGTGGTCATGTTGAGCCGAACGAATCCATTGTAGATGCCGTTATCCGTGAAATGAGAGAAGAAACGGGATTAACGATCCTCGACCCGAAACTGTGTGGTGTCAAACACTTCCCGATAGAGAGTGGTCGGTATATCGTCTTTCTCTTTACAGCAACGCAATATACAGGGGAGCTTGTTTCTTCTGTTGAAGGACAAATGCATTGGATCAAGACCGATGCACTTCATAGCGTAAAATTGGTCGATGATTTTGATGATTTGCTTGATGTGATGCTTAATGAGAACTTAAGCGAATTCCAATACATTATCGAGGATCACGAATGGATCATTGTAAAAAAATAAGTATCATCCTTTTTCACACATTGGAGTCAATGACCCGACCACCGGGTAACTGAAAGAAAATTTACTGCAGGCATATCAGGTATACTCCCGCTCAGAAGAAACATTGGAGCAATATGACAATGTGTTCTTTGAAAACGAAGAGCAAATTCATCGTTTACTGGAAGCATATGCAGCCGGAAAAGCGATATAATGCATCCCAGGCCACGATGAACTTAAATTTAATGTTAGCGAGGAAACAGAAATCCCCTCCGGTTTGCTTGCAGCAGAAAAGGAACACACACGCAAAGCAGACCGCAACAGCGGGTTGCTTGTCAATTTTCATTTCCTGCGTCATAATAGCACAGAGGTGATTTTATGAAACCAAAAGATATTATTCTCAAATTGAGAACAGCCAAGGAAATGTCCCAGGAAGAGCTTGCGGAAAAGGTTTTTGTGACCCGTCAGGCGGTCTCACGCTGGGAAACCGGTGAACCCACACCAAATGGTGGAAACTTTAAAGCTGCTGTCCCAGCTGTTTGATGTCTCAATCAACACGCTTCTCGGTTCCCCCAGACAGCTTATTTGCCAATGCTGCGGGATGCCCCTTGAAGATTCCATAATCAGCAAGGAGCAGGATGGTTTCTTCAACGAGGAATACTGCAAATGGTGCTACGCAAACGGTGAATTTGTATACAGCAGTATAGATGATTTGATCGATGTTTGCGCAAAAAATATGGTTAGCGAGAAGCATTTGGAAGACGAAATACGCACATATCTCCAAGCAACACTTCCAAAGCTGGACTACTGGAAGGGATATAAAGAACTTAACGGCAACAAATCCGTTGACTGATTCAAAAAGTATTTCATTCCGTCAGGCAGACTGGAAAAATTCCAAAATCAGCTTGATTGCCAAATCCATATGGACGGGATTGTGGAAGCGGTGATCCGCTCCTTCAATGGGGACGAACTCGATCAACTGCTCATCGGCAAAACTGGCGGCAGATTCAATTGGTACAATCTCGTCGGCTGTTCCATGAAAAATGCGCATGTTCTCCGCCCAATCCAGATAATCCCGGTTGCGGATGTCCGTCCCCTCCAGCTCCCGCAGGAATTGAGGACAGACCATCACCTTCCGGTCGAAACCAACAGGAACATCCTTCCCTTTTTCCAGCTTCTCCTTGTCCCCGGAGTCCAGAATCACATTGGTAAAGCTCTGGTACATATCGATTGCCGGACAACGCAGAGCGATCTTGCCAAAAGGATTTCCCTTTTCCTGGATGTATTTCAGCGTCACATAAGCACCGAAGCTGGTGGCGTAAGCATACAGCGTTTCGGGGGCATAGCGCTGAAGCAGATCCTGCACAAGAAGATCCAGGTAGGTAACACAATCCGACAGCGAGATTTTTTTCTTCACATCGTCCCCATGGGCAGGAAAATCGAAGGTGACCAGGGCAGCCCCCTTCCACTTGGCCAGCATCTTTTGCGCAAACTTTGCGGCAGCGGCATTGTCCTTGTGGCCGCCAAAGCCATGACAAAATACCACAATCCTTCGGATTCCACGGGGGTCATTGCAATATAACTTACAGCGGATATTATGTCCCGCCTGATTTACAGCAAAATATCGTTCCATTTTTCTCATCCTTTCTTTGTTTATTATAGCAAAGAAAGGATATTTTTTCAACTGAACCAAAACGGAAAAGTCTGTCCGGGCAGAACCGCTTCCGGCTGAAAGCACACACCCCCAAAAGGCGTTTGTCCTTTTGGGGGTGCGTATCCCGGCCGCTGAATGCGGCTTATTTGTATTCCTGCAGCAGGAACATTGGCTTGACCGCAACGACCTCGTCGTACTCTTCCTGCTCCACCTGAACGGTATTGTCCAGTTTTTTCAGATCTTCCTTCACCACGGCAAGGCTCTCTTTCACATGCGTGGCGCGGCCTTCCCGGATCACACGGATCATACGGTCGATCACAATAGGATGGGCATAGCAGGCAGGGGTGGGAAAATCCTCCGGAAGGACCTGCTCCATAGCCCGAATAGACTCCTCCCAGCGCTTCTGCACTGCCTTCTTGTTGTTTTTCGCCGTGGGGATTACCTGGGTGCCGGAGAAAAGGAAAACCGCCGCCAGGCCAAAGAGTGTCACCGTCAGGCCGGTCGTGTCTCCGGACAGCAAAAGATAAATGCCGTAAACCAATGCAATGGCACCGCCGGCCATAATCGCCAAAGCAACATAGCGGTAAGCGGACTTGGTGCGGTCAGAACTGCGCTTGCGCTGGGCAGCTGCGGAAAGCTCCGCAGTTTGGGTGGAATAGCTTTGCAGATAAGCCTTCGCCCCTTCCAAAACTGCCCTGGTCTGCTCCGCCTTGGGAGAAAGCTCCTTCAGGAATTTTGCTTCCCGGGCAGCCATCTTCTCGTCCAGACGGCGCTGCGCCTCCACACTGCGGGTAGGGATTCCGGGCAGCACCTTCGCAATGTGCGCAATCATCAGATCGACATCCTGCTCGTATTTGAAATTGCACTGCTTCTGGCTTCCATCCTCCAGCTCCACCACCAAATAGGGAATGGAACCGAAAACGCCCTTCCCGGTAAAGCCACCTTTGCTCATGGCTACACGCTTAAATACACGCTTCACACATTCCAGCGCCACATAATAGCGGCGGTCGATAAAAAAGCTGTTCAAATACAGCGCCTTTTCCCCCACACCGCAAGGGCCAAAACGCTTGCAGTATTTTTTATCTACGGACAACGTGGGCTTATCCAGGCGAACGGAGCCCAACTGGCTAGGTGTAAAAATCATAATATACCTCTATGAAAAAGAGGTGGGGAAGTTTCCTCCCCCACCTTTGGTTGTGGAACGCGGTTTACTTGCCCAGAGTTTCGTAGCAGGGCTTAACATCTCTCTTCTTAATGCTGTACAGGAAGATACCCAGGAACAGGGCGGCCAGAATGATACCGGCGGGGTATGCAACGGTGGTGCTCATGTTCAGGCACTCCTTAGCGGAGAAGAAGTAAGTCATGGAAACGGCACTCATGAAAGTAGCGGGAGCAGCAGTGATCCAGTAGTTCTTCTTTTCATAGAACAGGAACATGGAAGCAGCCCACAGAACGATCATAGCCAGAGTCTGGTTGGTCCAGGAGAAGTAACGCCAGATGATGGAGTAATCGATAAAGCCCAGAGCATTACCAATACCCAGGAAAGCGCCGCAGCCCAGGACGGGGATGCAGAGAATCAGACGGTTCTTGTAGCCGGTCTGATCCAACTTCATCCAGTCAGCCAGAACCAGACGAGCGGAACGGAATGCGGTATCACCGGAGGTGATGGGGCAGGCAATAACGCCCAGCATAGCCAGAGCGACACCAACACCGCCCATAGTCTTGGCGCAAACATCATAGATGGCGGCAGACTGGCCGGCAGCCAGAGCAGTCTTCAGGCCGGTATTCAGGCCACCGGTAACTTCGTACAAAGCACAGCCAGCAGCAGCCCAGATCAGAGCGATTGCGCCTTCGCAGACCATTGCGCCGTAGAATACGAAGTGACCCTGCTTCTCACTCTTCATGCAGCGAGCCATCAGGGGGCTCTGGGTGGAGTGGAAACCGGAGATTGCACCGCAGGCAACGGTAATGAACATGCCGGACCAGACAGGAGTTCCATCAGGATGCATGGAGTAGAAGTTCGTCCAAATCTCGGGGATGGTGTACTCCGCCTTGGTATAGATACCAATGGCAACACCAACAGCCATGATGATCAGGCAGATACCGAACAGGGGATAAATCTTACCGATGATCTTGTCGACGGACAGGAATGTTGCGATGAAGTAGTAAATAAGAACAAGCACCAGCCAGAACAGAGTAGTGGCAAACACGCCGGTAGCACCGCTGTTCTTGCAAAGGGTGACGATCAGGCCGGCAGGGCCGACTGCGAACACGGTACCAACCATGATCAGCAGGACGACAGAGAAGACACGCATAACGTTCTTCATGAACTTGCCCAGGTAAATGCCGGAGATCTCGGAGATGGATGCGCCATCGTTACGGATAGACAGCATACCGGAGAAATAGTCGTGAACGCCACCGGCGAAAATGGTACCAAAGGTGATCCACAGGAACACGATGGGTCCCCACAAAGCACCCTGCAGGGCACCAAAGATGGGGCCAAGGCCGGCAATGTTCAGCAACTGAACCATGAACAGCTTCCACTGAGGCATCACAACGTAGTCAACACCGTCGTTGATACGCACAGCGGGAGTTTCCCGGTCGTCAGGTCCGAAGGTATTCTCTACGACCTTACCGTAGAAGAAGTAACCAAGAACCAGTACGCCCAGGCAGAGGAAAAAGCTAATCATATATACTCCTCCTTCAACAATGAAAACATAAATTTGCGGGAGCTGTGCCACTACCCACATGATGCCATTATCCTCCCATTTGGGTTTAAAATCAACTAGCAAAATTCACAAATTAGACACACAAAAATCTACATAATTCACAATTCCGTCATATTTGATACATAGTTTTTATGATTTCCTAAGCATTTTCTACACTTTCCGAAGAAAAACACACCCAAATTTTGTCTCTGAAATTTGACTGGTTTTTTCTTGTTTTTTCGCCCATGCTCTGCTCTTTTTGGCAAAAGAGCCGCTTTTCCGCTGCTGTTTTTTCTTCTAAACACAAAAAACCTGTGTCTTCGCTTTTCTGAAGACACAGGCATTTTTAAGCTTCCAGCTTTTTGCTTCTTCTGCGGCGGCGTCTTCTGGGGCGCTCCTCCGGATCGGCCTTCTCCGCCCGTCTGGCATAGGCCTCCGCAGCCTCCGAGGTTGCCTCGTAGGTAAGGCGGCTGACCCGCACCAGACCATCCGACTGCTCGCTGAGCTTGACCCGAATCAGGAATTTTCCGTGTTCCGGACAGGTCGCCAGATCCATATACCGGTGACCCGGCTGAGCAAACCAGCGGGAGCCGAGCATCTGCCTCTGACATGTGGGACAAAGGTTATATTTCCCGCCCATGGCGGCCAGGGCAGCGTTCTTATCCGGCATATCCCGGAAAACCTCCCGCTGGATGCAGCCGGGCAGGTCTGCCCCATGGAAACCGTTCTCGTGGCTGCGCAGGGCAGCGCCATATTCCTCCGCTCCCCGCTTCAAGTCCAGTCTGGCACAAATCAGCGCCGTATGATAGGCATCCCCCAATGCATCATGGGCAGGGCGGGTTGCCTCGATTTCAAAAATCTCCATAGCGGTTTTCAGCGCTTTCTGGGAGGTGGAGCCATCGGTTTGGGCATTGAAAATCATCTGGGCATTGAACCAATTGGCCGTCCAGTCTTCCTCCATGCCATACAGCCGGAGATTTTCCCGCAAAATTCCAATGTCATCGAAGCCCCAGGTAAGGAACACCACATCCTCCCCGCACCAGCTGCGGAACTGCTCCATGGCCTCCCGGAAGGGAATGCCCTCTTCCCGCAGGCGGGATTCTTTGATTCCGGTCAGCTTGCTTACCCGCCGGTTCAGGTGCCGGTAGACCTTCGGGCGAATCATCACCTGAAATTCATCCGCCACCTGCTGCTCCTGGGTAATGCGCACGGCACCAATTTGAATAATCTCACCCCGAATAGCAACACTCAGGGGCTTTTTCGAGGAAGGAGAACCCGGCCAGGGCTGGTTCCACTCCATATCCAGTACAATATAATCCATCTTCTGTTCCTCTGTTCCGTTTTCTTTGTATCATACCACATTTATACCACATCTGTAAATATGAAGTTGAGAAAACTTCGTAAATTATTCCGATTGCATTTAAGCGCCGAATGTATTATACTGATGATAGCGTGTTATCGCCTTCTATTCACGGGTTTGTTTCATACAATTGTTTTCCTGTTTTCCGAATATATCAAACCCGTGCCAGACAGACAAAGCCCGGGCGCTGTCCCATTTCAAACCATTCACCTTGCTCCCATCCGGGAGCCACAAGTTAAGGAGGAACCATTTATGGACGGAAACAATCTGGGTCCCAGAAAGAGCATTGCTTTTATCGGCTCGGAGTGCTATCCCTTTGTAAAGACCGGCGGTTTAGCCGATGTCATGTACGCCCTTCCCAAGGCGCTGGCACGGATGAACTGCGATGTAAAAGTCATTTTGCCCCGCTATAAGTGCATCCCCTGGGAGTACCAGTGCAAGATGGTCTATCGGGGCGAATTCCATATGGATCTGTGTGCCGACGGCCGCAGCTTCTATGTGGGCATTATGGAATACGTTTGGGATGGAGTTGTTTACGACTTCATCGACAATGAGGAACTGTTCGGCGGCAGCAAGCCCTACTCCTCGATCATTGCGGATATTCCCAAATTCTGTTATTTTTCCAAGGCGGCTCTGGCTGCGCTGAATTACATGAACTGGATTCCGGACATCATCCACTGCCACGACTGGCAGGCGGCACTGGTGCCTGTCTATCTGCGCACTCTGTTTGAAAACACCCCTGTCAGCCGGGCAAAGACCATGTTTACCATCCACAACCTTCGCTTCCAGGGCGTATACAACATCCCCACCATCCGCTACTGGAGTGGCCTGCCGGATTATGTTTTCAACAAAGATGCCCTCAAGCAGGGCTATGAGGATGCCAATATGCTCAAAGGTGGTCTGACCTACGCCAACGTCATCACCACCGTCAGCGCTACCTATGCCCAGGAAATCCAAACTCCCCAGTACGGCGAAGGGCTGGATGCGCACCTGCGCTACCACAGCGGCAAGCTCCACGGCATCGTAAACGGCATCGACTATGACATCTGGAATCCCTACTGGGACAAGATGCTTCACACCAATTACGACATTACCAATGTTCTTCCCCGGAAGAAAACCAACAAGTGGGCCTTGCAGCAGGAGCTGGGGCTGTGGCAGGATGACCACAAGTTTGTGATTGGTCTGGTATCCCGCCTGACAGACCAGAAGGGTCTGGATCTGGTAGATGCCATTCTTCCCGCAGTCATGGACGAACACACCCAGGTAGTGGTGCTGGGTACCGGCGACAAGCGCTATGAGGATGCCTTCCGCTACTACGAGCATGCATACCAGGGCAATGTATGCTCCTGCATCCAGTATGACGAAGGCCGGGCACACCGGATCTATGCCGGTGCAGATGCTGTGCTGGTTCCCTCCGCCTTTGAGCCCTGCGGCCTGACCCAGCTGATTGGCATGCACTATGGCTCCATTCCCATTGTCCGGGAAACCGGCGGCCTGAAGGACACTGTAGAGCCGCACAACGAGTTTACTCACCAGGGCAACGGCTTCACCTTCGACCGATATGAGGCCGGCCTGCTGCTGGATGCCATCAACCGGGCCAAAACCTTCTACTTCACCAACCGCTACTGCTGGGATGAAATGGTGCAGCGGAATATGGACAAGAACGTTTCCTGGGAGAATTCCGCATGGCAATACCGGAATCTTTACCTGGATATGACCAGATAATCCTTTCCCCCGGCAAATTTTCACACAAATTGCTCCGGATCTGTTCCGAAACCCAAAAAAGCCTCCCGTGCACAGGCCGTGCATGGGAGGCTTTGCTATTTTGCGTGTTTTTCTGATCTCAGGCCAGATAAATTGCCTTGCAGGCCAGCATGGTCATATAGCAATCCAGTTTGCTGACGATTTCCATGGGGGCATGCATGCACAGGACGGGAACACCGGCATCTACAGTCACAATGTTCCGGTTGGCCATGTAGGCAGCTACGGTGCCGCCGCCACCCTGGTCTACCTTACCCAGAGTTGCAATCTGCCACAGGACTCCCGCCTTCTCCAAGGTGGAACGGACATGCTGCATAGCCTCTGCAGAAGCATCGGATGCGCCACCCTTGCCACGGGAGCCGGTATACTTGCAAATGGAAACACCATAGTTCAGGGCGCTGTTGTTCCGGCGGTCGCAGGTTTCGGGGAAGTTGGGGTCAAAGGCATTGGATACATCGGCAGACAGGCAGAAGGAGTTGGCAAAGCAGTGGCTGAGCTTAACGCCCTGACCATCGCAGAGGATCTCCATGAAGTACTCAAAGGCATGGCTCTGCATGCCGCTGATACCTACGCTGCCAATTTCTTCCTTATCGGCCAGGATGCACACGGCGGTGTGCTTGGGAGTCTCCAGGGTCAGCATCGGCTCCAGCTCCGCATAAGCGCATACACGGTCATCATGGCCGTAAGCGCCCAGCAGACTGCGATCCAGGCCAACCTCCCGGCACTTGCCGGCGGGAACAACCGTCAGTTCAGCCGTACGGAAGTCTGCCTCGGTGAAGCCGTACTTCTCATTGAGGATGCGCATGATGTTCAGCTTCACCATATCGCTGCCCTCGCCCTCCAGGGGCTCGGTGCCGAGAATCACGTTCAGCTGCTCACCGGCGATGCCTTCGGCCAGCGTCTTCTTCATCTGGTCTCCGGACAGGTGAATCAGCAGATCGGACACCACCAGGATGGGATCGGACTCATCTTCACCGATGGTCACAGTTACGGTGGAGCCATCCTTGCGGCAAACCACACCATGAATAGCCAGAGGCACACAGGTCCACTGGTACTTCTTGATGCCGCCGTAGTAATGGGTCTTGAAATAAGCAATCTCGCTGTCTTCATACAGGGGCTGGGGCTTCAGATCCATGCGGGGAGAATCCACATGGGCTGCGCAAATATTGGCACCCTGAGCCAGGGACTCTTCACCGATCACAGCGATCATAAAGCTCTTGCCACGGTTGTTCATGTAGATCTTGTCACCGGGCTTAATTTCCATACCGGGCACGGCAGGCTTGAAGCCATGTGCTTCGGCAGCGGCAGTGGCCCAGGCAGTGGCCTCCCGCTCGGTCTTGCAGGCATCCATAAACGCACTGTAGCGCTTGCAATAGCTTTCCATCTCCTGGCGGGCTTCCGCACTCAGACCGGTGTAACCGTTCTGGGGCTTTGCCAGCAGAGACTCACGCAGTTCTTCAACAGTCATATTCTTTCCTCCATTTTTAATCTGTGTGTTCCATTATACCCAATTCTTTCAGAAAAGCAAGGCATTTCTCCTGAAAGTCCTGAATGGAACCGGCGTTCTCCAGCACATAGTCGCAGTGCTCGGCAAACCAGGCGGCGCTTTTTTGCGCCGCGATCCGCTTGCGGGCATAGTCCTGTGGTATGGAGTCCCGCCGCATCAGGCGGCAAACCCGGTCTTCCTCCGGGGCAGTAACAGCCACTGTTGCCTGGCACAGCCCGGACAGTCCGGACTCCACCAGAGAAATGGCATCAATGGCCGCCAGCGCAGGGGCACCCTGCAACCGGCGCACGACCTCCCGGTACATTGCGCCGTGGGTAATGGCATTGAGATCCCAAAGCGCCTGCTCATCGGAAAACACCAGGCCGCCCAGTTTTTTCCGATCCAGCTGCCCATTGGCAACACATCCGGGAAAACGGGTAGAGATAGCATTCAAAAGAGGCGTATCTGTTTGCAGCAGCTGATGGTAAATCGCGTCGCAATCCAGCACCAGCCCACCCAGATCCCGGATACAGTTTAAAAGTGTAGTCTTTCCGCAACCGGTACCTCCCGTAATACCAAGGATCATTCCTCTGCCTCCGCATCCACAATATGGAAAGCGGCGGCCTTTTTCAGCCGGTTTTGCACAGCATAGGCCACGCCGCCGCCAACAGGGCAGCGGGCGTATACCTGGTGGATGCTGGCATCATCCAGAATCCTCAGGGCGGAAAACAGTCCCGCACTGAGGGTATTCACATCTGCCTCCCTGCCATAGGCCAGAGGCGCACAATCGGCATACAGAGGCAGCTCTTCTTCAAAACACAGCACCCGATCCCCGGGGACAAAATGCCTGTGGATATAGGCCGCTGCACTCTCCCGGCTGCCGGATACGATCACCACCGGTTCCTGGGGAGCATAGTGGCGGTACTTCATCCCGGGGGCTTTTACCACAGCATCCTTATCGATCTGGCTGGTAACTGCCTTGTCCACCACCAAATCGCCCAATACTTCTATCAGCTGCTCCGGGGTAATTCCGCCGGGGCGCAGAAGCCTGGGGCGTGTATCCGTCAAATCCACAATGGTAGACTCCACACCCACCCGGCAGGGGCCTCCATCCACAATGGCCTCTATCTTGCCATTGTGGTCATGCAGCACGTGCTCTGCCGTTGTTGTGGAAGGTTTTCCGGAGATATTGGCGGAGGGAGCGGCAATGGGCACACCGGACAGGCGAATGATCTGCCGTGTCACGGCATTGTCCGGGCAGCGGACAGCCACGGTGGAAAGGCCACCGGTGGTACGCTTGGGCACCACATCCTCCCGGACGGGCAGCACCATTGTCAAAGGTCCCGGCCAGAATTTTTCCGCCAGGAGATAGGCCTCCCTGGGAATATCCCGGCAAATATGCTCCATCTCCTTCGGCTCGGACACATGCAGAATCAGTGGATTGTCCTGAGGACGGCCTTTTGCCTGAAAAATCTTCGCCACAGCCTGGGGATCCAAGCCATTGGCACCCAATCCGTACACGGTCTCAGTAGGGATGGCTACAAGGCCGCCGTTTCGAATGATCTCCGCCGCAACCGCCGGAGTTTCCGGTGCCTGGGCGGACAGAAATAAGGTATCCATACTTTTTACCTCGATAAAAAAGGGAGAAAACCCCGTGTTGGCGTTTTCTCCCTGATGGTATGCAAAATTACTCGTTGGGCTGGTTGGCTGCCTCGATGATCTTGATGAACTTCTCGGGAACCAGGGAAGCGCCGCCGATCAGGCCGCCGTCGATGTCAGGCTGAGCCATCAGCTCGAAGGCGTTCTTGTCGTTCATGGAGCCGCCGTACAGGATGGAGATCGCACGGGCATTCTTGGAGGAGTACAGCTTGCGGACAACGCTACGGATCAGCTCGCAAACTTCCTCAGCCTGCTCGGGGGTAGCGGTCAGGCCGGTACCGATGGCCCAGATGGGCTCGTAAGCGATGACAACCTTGCGGATCTTGTCCTCGGGAACACCGGCCAGAGCCAGCTTGATCTGCATGGTGATGTGCTCGGCAGTGATGCCAGCCTCACGCTGAGCCAGGGTCTCGCCGCAGCACAGGATGGGGGTCAGGCCAGCTTCCAGAGCAGCCAGAACCTTGGCATTGACATCGGCATCGGTCTCACCGTACATCTCACGGCGCTCGGAGTGGCCGATGATAACGTACTTGCAGCCGGCATCTACCAGCATGTTGGTAGCGATTTCTCCGGTGTAAGCGCCGCTGGCGTTGGCATTGCAGTTCTCAGCGCCGATGCCGATGCGGGTCTCACGGACAGCACGGACAGCAGCGGGGATGCACACAGCGGGAACGCACAGGCAAACATCGCACCAGCGGCCCTTGGGCATGGCAGCCTTCAGCTGAGCCATGAATTCCTTGGTCTCGGAGGGGGTCTTGTTCATCTTCCAGTTACCGGCAATAACGGTCTTACGGTATTTTCTGTTCATTTTGATTTCTCCTTGTTTCTTCACTTTATGTCTACATTCTGTTTGGAATGTAATTTATATTTTTGGGATTTTCCACAGGCAGGGGTTCTGCCTGTGGAAAACGGGATAAACCGGGAAATTACTTGTCTTCCAGGCAGGCAATGCCGGGCAGCTCCAGGCCTTCCAGGAACTCCAGGGAAGCACCGCCGCCGGTGGAAATATGGGTGATCTTGTCAGCAAAGCCCAGCTGCTCGCAGGCTGCGGCACTGTCGCCACCGCCAACGATGGTCACGGCATCGCTGTCTGCCAGAGCCTGTGCCACGGCAATGGTGCCCTTGGCCAGGGTGGGGTTCTCGAATACGCCCATGGGGCCGTTCCAGACGACGGTCTTGGCAGCCTTGGCAGCGGCAGCAAACTCTGCGCAAGCCTTGGGGCCGATGTCCAGACCCATCTGGTCAGCGGGCATGTTGGTGCAGTCTACATAGTCTACGGGGATCTCGGCATCGATGGGGCTGGGGAAAGCGGGAGCAATGGCGGTGTCCACAGGCAGCAGCAGCTTAACGCCCTTTGCCTCGGCCTTGGCCATCATTTCCTTGCAGTAGTCCAGCTTCTCATTGTCCACCAGGGACTTGCCGACGGAGTAGCCCTGAGCAGCCAGGAAGGTATAAGCCATGCCGCCGCCGATGATCAGGGTATCCACCTTTTCCAGCAGATTGTTGATAACATTCAGCTTATCGGAAACCTTGGCGCCGCCCAGGATGGCAACGAAGGGACGCTCGGGGTTAGCCAGAGCCTTACCCATGATGGAAACTTCCTTCTGTACCAGGAAGCCGCAAACAGCAGGCAGATAGTCTGCCACACCGGCAGTGGAGGAGTGGGCACGGTGAGCGGTACCGAAAGCATCATTCACGAAAATGTCTGCCATGGAAGCCAGAGCTTTGCTCAGCTCGGGATCGTTCTTGGTTTCGCCCTTTTCAAAGCGGGTGTTCTCCAGCAGCATCACTTCGCCATCGGCCAGAGCGGCAGCCTTGGCCTTGGCGTCCTCACCGGCGACATCAGCAGCCATGATAACGGGCTTGCCCAGCAGCTCGGAAATGCGGTCTGCAACCACCTTCAGGCTCAGCTCGGGCTTGACTTCGCCCTTGGGCTTGCCCATGTGGGAGCAGAGGATGACCTTGGCATTGTGGTTTACCAGGTACTCGATGGTGGGCATAGCGGAAACGATCCGCTTGTCGGAAGTGATCTTGCCATTCTTGGTGGGAACATTGAAGTCGCAGCGGCACAGAACACGCTTGCCGGCTACATCAATATCCTCAACGGACTTCTTGTTGTAGTTCATGTTGATTCCTCCAAATTACCGGGAAATATCCCGCATTTTTCCAAAATCTTTCAAATGTGGAAAGGACAGCTGCCGCAACGCCTCGAAGGTGGTGATGGCGACCGCATTGCTCAGGTTCAGACTTCTTGCCTCCGGACGCATGGGAATACGGACACAGCTGCTCCGGTGCGCTTCCAGGAAATCCTCCGGCAGCCCCTTGGTCTCCTTACCAAAGAAGAGGTAGCAGCCATCGTGATATTCCGCCTCGGTATAGCTCCGGGGCGCTTTGGTGGACAGGCACCACATTTCCTTCACGTCGTTTTTGGCAAAAAAATCCGCCAGGTTCTCATAATCCAGAACCTCAACCAGGTTCCAGTAATCCAGTCCCGCCCGCTTGACTGCCTTCTCGGAAATGTCAAAGCCCAGGGGACGGATCAGGTGCAGCCTGGCACCTGTCGCCGCGCAGGTTCTGGCAATGTTGCCACAGTTCTGGGGAATCTCTGGTTCCACCAGCACGATATTCAGCATTGCCTCTCACCTCTTGCCTAACAGGATGCGGACTGGTTTCCCATTCCATACAGCGTATATTGTACGGCAAACAGGCCATAAAATCAATAAAAAATTACAAAAAACTTTAATTTTTTATAGTCTTACCAGAAAACGGAATTGCCCCCCCAAAAAATTGTGGATTTTGATGCACAGCTTTCTCTTTTTTCTCCGGAAATTGTGAAAAATAGGGTAAGCCCCGGGAAATTGTGAAAATTCCCGGGGCTATTTTTCCGGGAGGGGTGTCCCCTTCCGGCTTTTCGACAGCGGGTCAGCCTACGGAGGCAACCAGAACGCCGTCCATACTGATCCAGCTGCCCGCCTGAGCTGTAAGCACACGGCCGGAAGACAATGTGACAGAAAGCAGAAGCAGCACTTCCCTGCCCTCTTCCATCTCCGGAACGGCAAAGACGATGTCTTTCCCGCCGGCATGGTAGCCCCCTTCCGTTTCCCCATCGGCAAAGGTTACGGGCCAGGATGCCACAGTCTCGTCCTCCAGCAGCCACAGCAGCTGGGCAGATTCTATGTTCTCTTCCCCACCATCGGCATGCAGGAGCGGAGTTTGCACCACGGCGGTCATGTCCAGGGTGACGCTGTCCGTATCCATGCGTACATTACTCAGTGTTACACCGGCGTAGCTGGCAAGACTGCTGCGCAGATACGTCAGCTTGGGCAAAGCAGGGCTGTCCGGCGTGGACAGTGGCACCTGCTCGGCCTGACCGTCCTCCCCGGTCAGCAGACAATAGTAGCCATATCCATCCTTGGGAGGCAGGGAAAAAGCCGCCGTAAAGGCTTCCCCATCCCAGTCGCAGGGAACGGACAGCTCCTGCTGGCCCTCCAGCATCACCAGCAGCTGGGCGCTCTGCCCCGGCTCGTGATTCATCGGACGGGCGGAAAAGCGGAGTGTGGCCGGTGTATCCTGATCCGTACCGGTGGCATCCAGCGTCCAGCTTTCCAGCCGGACGGTTTGCAGCTGAATGAGCTGTTGCTGCAATTGCTCCACCTGCTGGGCAAGGGCGACATTTTCCTGCTTCAGCACACGGATCTCCTCTTCGTAATCCCGGGTCGTGCCGCCGCAGCCGGACAGAGACAGGAAAATGGCGCCGGTACAAGCCAGCGCCATCAGCTTGCGGAATGAAAAGTCCATATAGGTTATGCTCCTTTTTCGTTGCTTTTCCCTATTGTACCCGAATTCCGGCTAAAAATCAATCTTCTTCCGTTTCCACTCCGACCAGAAGGCTACCCTCTTCGGCATAGTAGCTGCACAGACCACCGGATGCGCTGACATGAATATCCGCCTGGGGATATTTCTCCCGGATTGCCCCGGCGACGCTTACCGCCAAGTCTCCATTGTGTACATGGGTCAGGCGCAGCTTGCCGCCCCGGTAGCCTGCCTGTTCCAGCTGCTCCAGCAGGGCAGCGGTTGCCCGCTTGTCCCCCCGGGCTTTGGTGATGGTGGCCAGTGTACCCTCCGGGCTGGCAGTACCCAGAATGCGGATGTTCATCACACCGACGGCAGCGGCTACCACCTTGTTTACCCGGCCGTTTTGCGCCAGATTGTGGAGGCTGTGAAGGGTGAAAAACAGACGGGTACGGTGCATATATGCCTCCACCGCCTCTACCACCTGATGAAAAGCCATCCCCTGCCGGGTCAGCTCCGCAATTTTTTCCAGAAGCAGCAGAATCTCCGGGCCTGTGGAAAGGCTGTCGAACACGGCAATTTTCGCCCCGGGATGCTCCTGCAGATACAGCTCCCGGGCTGCCATTGCTGAATTATAAGCACCGGACAGACTGCTGGTGATGGTTACAACGTAGATCTCCTCTTCCTCTCCAAATGCCTGGAGCCAGGCATCCACGCCGGGGCAGGCCGTGTATGAGCGCCCCTTGTACTCCCGCAGATGATCGAGCATACGCTTTACATCCAGGGAAGAATCGTCCAGAAAGGACTGCTCCTCGGTGGAAATGGTAAGAGGAACGGCACAGAAAGAGACCCCGGCCAATGTATGTACATCACAGGAAGAATCCGCAATCAGCTTCATAATGAAACCCTCCAAAATCTGTTTTCATATATGGTAACACTGTTTTAAATAGCTGTCAATCAGTTTTCGAAAAACCTGTTGACTTTTTCCACGTTTTCCGCTAGGATGTGCCATGGAGGGATCCCTATGGAAGAACTTACAAATCAACAAATTCTGGAAGAGCTGCAAAAATTTCACATTCCCCGCTACCGGGAGCTTCCGGATTTCGGCCTGCGGCTGGAGCAGGTGACCCGGTACGTATCCCGCTACAGCCTGTCACCGGTGACAGCCTCCATGGTAAGCAACTACGTAAAGCAGAAAATTGTGCCGGGGCCAGAGAAAAAAAGCTATGGTGTGGACAGTATCGCCTACCTGATCGTAATCTCCTACCTGAAAAACACCGTCAGCCTGGAAGATGTCCGGCTGCTGCTGGGCATACAGCAGGACTGCTATCCCCTGCCGGAAGCATATGACTATTTCTGTGACGAACTGGAGGCACTTCTGTGCTATGCCTGCGGCGGAAGAGATCTGCCTGTCCTCTCCCCCGGGGAAGCCATTCCCCAGAAGGAGCTGCTGCGCACCGCACTGCTCTCCGTTACCTATAAGATCTATTTGCAGTACCAAATCCGGCTGCTGAAACAGCCGGGCGGGCAGAATGCGCAAATCACATAAAGAAAATATCCCCGGCATGTCCGAAAACATGCCGGGGACGTTTTTTACTTGGCGGCTACCGTTTTGATTTTAACGGTGGCCTTTTTGCCGCTGCCATCGCTGGCGGTGGCGGTGAGGGTGACGGTCTTGCCCGCAGAGAGGACGGTGATTCTGCCATCCTTGCTTACGGTGACAGCCTTCTCATTGCTGCTCTTCCAGGTGACACCCTGGTAGGCATCCGCGGGATTCAGCTTGGCCGTGAGGGTCAGGCTCTGTCCCACCGTTGCGGTGATGGTCTTGCCGGCCACATCCGCAGTACCCTGGCGCAGAGTCACCTTGGTGGTGGCAGGATAGATCTTCACCTGGCAGCTGACGCCGGCACCATAACCATCCAATGCCCAGGCAGTGACGGTAACGGTCTTCACGCCGGTAACCTTCTTGGTGGTGAGCACACCGGAGGCGGACAGGCTTGCGTAGGCCGTGTCGCCGGTGATGCTCCAATAGAGCTTCTTGTTGGTTGCGTCGGTGGGGTTGAAGCCAACCAGCTTGGACAGGTTCAGGCTCTTGCCACCGGCGACCTGGGTATTGGCCAGGGTCATGCTGCCAACGCTCTTGACCACGGTGAACTTCACGCTGGCATTCTTGGCCGTGCCATCGGTGGTGGTGGCGGTGAAGGTGACGGTACCAGCCTTATGGAAGGTGACAGTGCCGTTTTCCACGGAGGCAACCTTGGCATTGCTGCTCTTCCAGGTGACACTCTGGCTGGCAGTGCTGGGGTAAACCTTTGCGGTAAGAACCATAGTGGAGTTCTGGCGCATGTCCACAGTCTGGGCGCTCTGGCCGATGGCCACGCTCTGTGCAGCAGGCATCAGCTTCACAGTCTTGGTGGCGGTGATGCCGCTGCCATCCTTAGCTGTGGCAATGAGGGTGACGGTCTGCTCGGTGAGCAGGTTCTTGGCCGCGGTGAGTCTGCCGGCGGAGGTGACGGTGGCAGAGGTGCTGTCCGCCAGGCTCCAGGTCACATTCTTGGATGCCTTTGCGGGGGCAACCACTGCCTTGTAGGTGGCAGACTTGCCGGAGGCCAGTACATCGGCACCGGTGATTTCCACGGTGGTGACCAGGGTGGTAACGGTAACGGTGACAGCTGCCTTTGCGCCGTCGGCAGCGGTAGCGGTGATGGTGACAGTACCAGCCTTATGGGCGGTGACAATGCCATCGGCCACGGAAGCAACCTTTACATTGGAGGACTTCCAGGTAACAGTCTCTTCCCCGGAACCGGTTCTCTGGGCAACCAGCGTGGTGCTGCCCTGGGACAGATCCATCTTGACGGTGGACTTGGTCACATCTACACCCTGGTGGTTCAGCGTGAGCAGTCCAGCCTTGGGCTGGATGGTCACGGTGGTAGCAGCAACCGCGCCGCCATCCTTCGCCTTGGCGATCAGGGCAACGGAGTGCTCTGCATAAACGGTCTTTGCAGTCAGGGTGCCGTTGGCGTTCAGGGTGACATAGGACTTGTCCGCACTGTCAGCCAGGCTCCAGGTCACGCCTACCTTTGCCACATCGGTTGCGGCAGTAAGGGTCAGCTTGCTGCCGCTTACCAGTACACCGGGATGCTCGGCAATGGTAACCTGGGTAGACTGCTGCTTGAAGGTGAGCTTGACGGCAGCCTTCTTACCAGTGCCATCTGTCGTAGTGGCGGTGATGGTGACGGTTCCGGGCGTACCGGCATAGGTCACGGTGCCATTTTCCACAGTGGCAACCTTGGTATTGGAGGACTTCCAGCTCATCTGCTGGGTGGCATCCTCGGGATAGGTATTGACAGAGAAGGACAGGGTCTTCTCTTCTTCCAGGCTTACGTTCCGGGTCAGGGTCTTGCCATTGACCACAGTGCCATCGAGTACCAGGTTGACTGTGGTAGTGGCAGGAACGATGGTGACCTTCTGAACGGCGTAGACACCATTCATATTCAACACGGCGGCCACATAGATCTCCTGGGTCTCCGCCACAGCCTTGGTGGTGAGCCTGCCGGCAGTGGTCAGGGTTGCGTAAGAGGAAGTAACAGGGGTAAGATCTTCAGCTCCGGCACACAGGTAGAAGCCCAGATCCTTCTTGGCAATGGCCTTTCCTGCGTCATCGTTGGCAGTGAAGGTAATGCTCTTGCCACCCAGCAGCGTATCGGCACCAACGATGGTGACACGCTGAGCCAGATTTGCCATCTGGATGGACACGGAAGCGCTGCGCTTGGTGCCATCGGTGGTGGTGGCGGTAATCTTTACAGTGCCCGGTACACCGGTGAGGGTAACCTTACCATTCTCCACGGTGGCGAGCTTGGTATTGCTGCTCTTCCATTCCACGTCCTGGCCTGCGCCGTCAGGCTCTACCAGAGCGGTGAAGATGGGCTGATAGTCCGCGGACACACCCAGATCCATGAACAAGGTGTTGCCGGTCATGTCTTCCTCGCCCAGGAGGATCTTCACCTGCTGTGCCTTGGGCAGGATGGTCAGGGTGGTGGAGAGTGCGTCGTACTTGCCCTCGTTGGCGGTAAGGGTGATGGTGTTCTTCTCGGTCACATCCAGAGCCTTGACGGTTGCCACACCGTTCTTCACGGTCAGGGTAGCAAATCTCTCATCTCCGGTGGCCAGAGTCCAGGTAACATCCTTGACTGCTTCGCCATCCTGGTTCATAGCTTTGAGCTGGGCAGTTTTTCCGGACAGCAGCTCCTGCTGGGAAGCCTGGATGGAGGTAACGGTGGTGGATACCACATCCTGCACCGTTACGAAGCAACGGGAGTGGGTATAGGCCTGTTTTTCCGCATTGCCCAGGTCGATGGTGTAAACACCGGCAGCAGGGAACACGATGCTGAAATGGCCCTCTGCATCCACGGTGGTGGCCAGCTCAGGCAGGACATTGCCCTGGCTGTCGGTAACCGTGATGGAAGCGCCTGCAGGAATCTGAGGCCGTCTTGCCTTGTCACCGTTTGCGGTAAACTCCTTGGCTACGCCGGTGAAGGCAAACTGATCTCTGGGATAGAAATAGGTGTATGTATCGCCGTAGGTCTGGAACATGTACAGGGTGTAGTCGTCTACGCCGTCATTGATTTCGGTTCCCATAAGGCGATCCACAAATTCACGGCCATAGGTACCGGTCATGGTTGCGCTGTAGCCCTGCATCCAGACATCGTCAAAGTAGTAGGACAGCCATCCGCCGGTATTGATACCCCAAACGTAGCGGACGAAGCCATTGTCATCCTGGAAGCCGGAGGCACCGGCGGGACACTTCTGGGCATGGATCTGCTTCAGAGCCTCGTAGACGGTAACCTTGCCGTCCGGATTCTCCGGATCGTCCACGGCCAGGAAGGGATAGCGGTAAACCTCTTCCCCATCGGTGGTCTTGACGAAGTTGTTTTCATCGTCCACGATGGTCATGTACAGCACTGCGGAAAGAGGTGCATAGACCTCAACCTCCACAGAGCTGGCCAGTACGGGGGCACTGGTCAGCAGCTCCCCATCTCTTTCGTAGGAAGCAGTACCGCTGACGGTGATCACATAGTCACCTGCCGCGGGGAAGTTGACGATGAAGGAGCCGTCTTCTGCCACGGTGGTAGCCAGAGCCTTCAAGGTCTGACCCTTGCTATTCTTCACGGTGACAGTCGCACCGGCGGGGATAATGCCATCCATGCCCAGGACGGTGAAGGTCTTGTCCATACCGGAAACTGCCTTCATGCTTTCCTTGGCAAAGTAGGTGTACAGATCGGAATGGTTTACGGTGTCCCGGTTGAAGTAAGCAACCAGCTTACAGTCGCCGGAAACCTTGCCCAGCAGATCCTTCACCTGGGAATTGTTGGCGCAGAAACCTACATCACCGGTCTTGGTGCCCCAAAGCTGGGTGACAATCAGGCCATTTTCGCCTTCCTCGGTGGTGAAGCCCTTGGCACCCGTAGAGCAGTATGCGCTGTGGGCAGCTTCCAGCAGGTCACGGTAGGTGATGGTGCCGTCGCAGTCCAGGTCACTTACGGCAACAGGTGTCTGGAAGAGCTTGGTCTTGCCATCCTTGGCAGTGAGATAGGCACCGGACTTATTCACCAGGCTGAACTGGATGCGGACATCGTTGGGCTTGCGGTCGCCGCAGATGGTACACTTGTTATTGTCACCATAGGTGTGGATTTTGTGCTCCGCCTCACCAGAGGTAACGGCACAGCTAATCTTCACCAGACCACACTGGGCAGTGATCGTCGCCTCGCCGCCACCGACGCAGGTGATTTCGCCGGTCTTGGAATCCACCAGCGCAACATGGTTATCGGAGGTGGACCATGTCCAGGTGGTGGTCTTCAGCTCTCCCCTGCCGATGTTCTCGGTCTTGGGAACCAGGGTGAGGGTCTGACCTGCCTGGGTAAAGGCGATGCCCTTACCGGGGGTATACAGCTCGCTTTCGGAAGTGAATCCATTGCCGCCGATGGCATAGCTGCCAGCCTCGCCCGCATCTACCACCAGGTAGTACGTGGCCACATTTTCATTGGTATCGGTAACCACGAACTTGGCAACATAGGGCGTGGTAAAGTTGGAATAGTTATTGATATAGTACTGATAAGTAGTGCCGTCATAAACATTATTGGTGCACTTATCCAGATACTTACCATAGTTCTCGCTTCTGTAGCCATGATAGAGGGTATAGTCGATGGTGGAGCCTTCCTCTACGGAGAACCACAGATAGCTGAAGGAAGCGGAACGGTTTTCAATGCGCAGGATGTTGTTTTCACCCAGCACAGCCTTCTGGGGGTTCTGCTTATCGGCCATGTAGGATCTGTTGACCATGACTTCCAGCTTGGGAGTCTTAATGGTCAGCTTTCTGCACAGCTTGTCCGCATCCGCACCCAGGGGGTCGTCGGTACGGTTCATTGCCAGCTTCCAGCTTGTCCAAGCGCTGGGCATGGGGCAATTATCGGTGCCCTTGGAGGTATCGATCTGAGAAGCGCCATTGGGCAGGTAGGGATTTTCGCAGTTGGTATCGATATACTGGATGAAACCAATGCCGGAGGAAGCACCGCAGGTATCGCTGTATCTGTTGTTTGCAATGTTTTCCAGCTTGTTCAGGCTGCGGTAGAAGCCGATGATGGCGCCTACATACTCGGTGCCGGAGATGGTGCCGGTGAACTTATTGTCGGTGATGGAATAGCTGTTCCATGCCTGGTATACACCGGGGTCGCCGCCCAGGATACCGCCAACGGCAGACTGGCCGATAACGGTGCCATCGCAGAAGCAGCCGGTGATGGTGGGCTTCACGCCGTTTTCCGCACTGGGACCGGTATAGCCGGAGCCCATGATACCGCCAACATAGCTATTGCCCTGTACGGTGCCGTGGAACTGGGAATTGATCACCTTGCAGCCGCCCACGGCGTTATCCCGGCAGCCAACCAGACCGCCCACATACTTATCGCCCTTGACGGTGGCATAGCTGACACAGTTCTCAACAGAACCCTGGAACTGGCCGGCGATGGATCCAATCTGAACCTGGTCGCCCTCGTAGCCGATGATAACATTGGGCTGGATGGTACAGTTGCGGATGGTTGCATAGTAGGTTGCGGAGCAGCCTGCATAGATATTGGAAGTGATGTAGGAGCCCAGGATACCGGACTTCTTGATCTGGGTGCCGGAGAGAATGGTGATGTTATCCACCACGGTTTCGCTGACGATGCTGATGCCAACGAAGTCATTGATCAGGCCGAAGCCATTGATCTTCTCACCATAGACATTCAGGTTCTTAATGGTGGCATTCTGCACCGTGCTCAGCAAAGGCTTCTCCCCTGCGGGCACACGGATGGTGGCGCATTCGCCGTCGCCATCGAAGTCACCATCGATGGTACCGGCAAAGCGGTAACCTGTACCGATGGGCACCCAATCCTTGGGCAGCTCAATGGTTCCGGTAACGGCAAAATACTTGCCGGAGGTGGAGTTGCCGGTGGAGACATACTTGCTCAGCTTCTGCACATCCTCCTGGGTGGCCAGCAGGAAGGGGTTGGAAGAGGTACCCTCACCTTCCCACATCTTCTCGCTGACTTCCACAGCGGCAACCCGGGAAATGGAATCCAGCTGGGTGCCATCGGCCAAGGCAGAAGTGATCACACAGTAGTAATACTTCACACCCACAGCGGAAATATCCGGGGTGATGGCGGAGGTCAGGCCGTCTTCGCTGGTGGTAACCTCACCCTCGAACAGGGTGCCGCCGGTGGTGCCACGGGTAGTATTGGTATACCAGGTGATGGTAGCATTGATGCCTTCGGGAACAGCAATGGTAACGCTCAGGCCATCCTTGGCATCACTGCCCAAGATGAACATGCGATCCTCGGGCTGTATCGTCACATAGGCAATGTCGGTACGGCCATGGTTATAGACAATCTCGTACTTGCTGGAGGTGGGGCGGCTCTTGATGGCATTCCACTGGTTGGAGGAGCCACGATAGTAAATGGTCTTGAGGGAGTCGCAATTGGAGAAAGTATTGCTGATCATGGAAGTGACACTGGTGGGAACAACAATACTCTCCAGGGAAGTACATGCGGCAAAAAGCATCTCGGGCAGGCTGGTAACCTGGCCGGGGATTTCAATCGTCTTCAGGCTGGAGCAATAGCGGAACGCCGTCTTGCCGATGGTGGTCAGGCTTTCGGGCAGCTCCAGAGCCGCCAGAGCAGTACATTTGTAGAACGCTTCCTCGCCGATGGTTTCCAGATTCTTTCCAAGGGTTATGGTCTGCATGCCGGAGCACTCTCTGAATGCCCACTTTTCAATGGTCTTTACAGTATCGGGCAGAGTTACACCGGTGATACCCAAACAGCCCCGGAACGCATCCCCGCCAATGGTTTCCACACCATCGGGAACGGTAATTGCGCCGGTAATATCTCTTGCAGCGGCAATCAAGGTCTTACCGTCAGCACTATAGAGGATATTGTCCACCAATTTCAGGTGAGTATTGTTTTCAGACAGAACAATTTCTGTCACATTTGTACCCAACGCACCGCCAACGATATTCTCAACCGTAGAGGGAATTACAATGCGGCTATAGTATGGATAAACAATCTGGAGGTCGCCTCCATATTTGATCTGGTTCTCTACCGTGGTAACACCCTCGGGGATGTCCAACACCTGCAAAGAAGAGCAGTTCACAAAGGCATACATGGGTATTTTAGTCAGGGCATTCCCGCTAAATGTAATTTTTTCCAATTGGGGACAGCTATCGAACATGCTCTGTCCCATGATACCGTTAATGGTAACACTGGTCAGGTCTTTACAATAGGCTAACACAAAGTTACCCATTTTGGTTACACTTGCAGGAAATACCAGGCTGGTCAAACCACTCTTACCGAATGCCCAAGCGCCAATTTTCTCGATGCCCTCGTGTAGTTTCAGTTGAGTCAGTGCGGTACATTCTTCGAAGGCATTATCATCAATGATGGTCACCGTTTCAGGCAGATTCACTTCTGCCAGAGCGGTACACTCGCCAAAGGCAAGTTCACCAATGGTTTCCAATCCCTTGCCCAGATTCAGATTTTTCAGGGAAGCGCAGTAGCAGAATGTCCGCTTGCCCGTATTGGTGACGGTATCCGCCAGCTCCACAGTTTTCAGCTCGGTATACTTATAGAAAGTATAGTCACCGAGGGTGGTCACGCCGCTTTCCACCTTTACGGTGTGGATGAACTCCTTGAAGTCATCCCATTCCGGGCGGGTCCATCTGTCGTTGAAGTTGTCCATGGCGCCGGTGCCGCTGATGGTAAGCACATCGCCCTGGAGCTTCCAGGTCACATCGGTGCCGCATTTTCCGGTGAAAGCCGTGTCTGTCGTCCAGTTGCGGATGATGACGGTCTTCTCCAAATGGGTGCCATTGTAATCCACCACACCGGTGACGGTAAACTCATTCTTCTCGTCCCACACCGGGGTCAGGGAGACAGGTTCGCCACCGACAGCCTGCTTGCCATTGACGGTCAGGGGCGCGCCATAGCTATTGAAGGTGACCAGAACAACAGATTCACTCTCGGGCAGATAGTAAGCGCCGTCAATATTGATCAGGTCGTTCTCGCTGCCATCGGTAACCGCACCGGAATAGAGCACCGGTGTCCGCTCAACATCTACAATATAGGTCTGGGTATCCCCTTCCACGCCTACCGTAATGGTAAGGGTATTGCCCTCTATGCCGGTATTGACAAAAACACCCAGGCTGGTCTGGCTGCCGGACTTGGGGGTACGGGTCTGCTCTGTGCCCTGGAAAGAAGTCCAGCTCAGGGTGATCTTGGATTCCTCGGGGGCATCCTCGGAGAGGACTGCCTTGAAGTAGTAAGTGTACTTATTGCTGGCAGCATCCGTGATGGTATACTTCCACACGTTCTCTTCCAGTGGAATACTCTTGGCGCTGCTGGGGCCAAAGCCCAGGGATGCCAGATAATGGGGGGCGGACTGCTCCGGCTGATCCGGCTGATCCGGCTGTGCCTTGGCTGTGACGGTTACAACGCAGCAGGCAGGCATCGTAGGTGCCTGAACGGCCACTCCCTTATAGGAAATCGCCGCAATGGTACCTTCTGCCGTGACGTAGTAGGTACCCGGGGTATCGAAGGACAGGGTAACGCTGCCTTCGGCATCGGTGGTCTTGCCGGAAATGGGGGTGAAAGTACCATTATTCCAGGTGCCCACAGAAGCGCCGGGGATAACCACCGCGGAATCCAGGCTGCTGGTCATACCCTGGAAACCCTTGAGGGTCAGGGTGAAGGATTCCCCGGCTTCCACGGTCTTCTCTTCCGCATTGAAGAAAGATAAGAAATCCGTATAGTTCGTGGTATCCTTCAGGACGGTGGCATAGAGCTTGTCGCCGGCCTTGACCGATTCCCCTACGTTGACGGTAAGGGCAACCTGGTTATTAAAGAAGTAGTAATTGACGTCGTCCTCTACGCCCCAGAGCTTGGACACGGTAATGCCGTAATTCGTATCCTTGGTGGCGTAGCCGTCAGGGCAGAATGCCGCATGGGCAGCAACCAGCGCCTCGTCATAGGTGAGCACGCCGTCGCTGTCCAGATCCTTGACGGTGACGGGACGGTTGAAGATGGGCTTGCCATCGCTGGCCTTTACCAGAACACCGGCGTTGGCACCGGTGACGTACACCACCGCATCCGCCGCAGGATCCGTCTCCAGGGTTTCCAGATCCTCCTGGGGCTGGGTGGTCTCTTCCTCAGGCTCTTCCGGAAGAGTGGTTTCCTCCGTGGGCTCCTCCGGGAGGGTAGTCTCCTCCTGAGTTTCCGCCGGGAGAGTCGTTTCCTCCGGTACGGATTCCTCATCTGTAGCCTCCGGCTCAGAGGTCTGGACTACGGGATCCGCTACAGGCTCTTCTGTAACGATCTCCGTGCTGTCCCATTCTGCAGCGAATGCCTGGCTGGGAATCATACCCACCAGCATCGTCACAGCAAGGAACAATGCCAACAATCGTCTTTTCATTTACATCGTCCTTCCATATAGAAAGTTTTTTATGTACAGCCAAGGAACTTGGCAGTAACACCGGGCTTGTTTCATGGGCAGGCGGCACAAAAGACGGCCAAGGCAGCAACCGGCAAAAAAACGGCCATGGTAACGCCCTGCCCAAAATGGGCAGAATATTACCATGACCGTTTCTAGTCCTATTCCAAGTGACACCCAGTAGGTCTCCCGACTTGTACCTCAAGCAAGAAACGCTCTGCCTTCTCAGGTTTCCCCAATGACTGGCTTTCGCCAACGGGCGGTTCTCTTGGTACACACGGTATTGGTCAATGCGGGGCTTAAATCCCCATTCCCTTGTTCAGCCCCACAGCCTGACGAAATTCGCCTTTGCAGCCATGGAGCCTCTGTGTATCGACAATATTCACTTATTGTTCTCATATGATACTGTACTTTGTAGGAATTGTCAAGGCAGATTTGGTATGTTTTTACCGTTTTTACCGAATGTAGTATGCAGAAGAAGATATAGCATCTTTTTGGGGAAACCATCCAACCTAAAAGGACTGCTGCGTGGGCAGCAGTCCTTAGCGTGTCAAAAAAGCCTCGCAGAGTTTGCAGCCTTTGGCTGCAAATAAAATCAAAATCATTTTCTGTCGGGGCGTGTACCTGACAGAAAATACTTCTCAGGCTGCAAGTGTGGAATTTGTCCGCCAAGGGCGGAGAAATTCTGCGCGCGGCAGACTGCAAAAAATTGTCGGAAAAGCCCGCAGGGGTTTTCGACAGTCTGAGGACTGCTGCGTGGGCAGCAGTCCTTTGGATTACGCTTCTATTTTGCTTTTGAGCCAGGCGATCATTTCTTCCCGGCCGGATTCTGTCAGGGGGAACTCTGCCTCCCCTTCCATGGTGCTTTTTTCATAGCAGAACAGGCCATGCCAATAGGTGACATGGATGCGGCTGTTCTCGTAGTCTACCTCCTTGGGGGTAGCCATCACCACAGTGGGAACTGCCCGGAAACGGAACAGCCCCATAGAGCCGGTGAAGATATTGTTCATGGCGAAGGTATGCAGCGTGGGGATAAACAGCTCTGCCATTTTACGCCATCAGCTCTTCCATTTCATCCAGGAGCTTGTCGAAGAGCTTGAGGGCATCGCTGACGGGAGCGGGGCTGGTCATATCCACACCGGCACCCTTGAGCAGGTCGATGGGGCTCTTGGAGCAGCCGCCGGAGAGGAAGCCCAGGTAATCCTTCACAGCGGGCTCCCCTTCCCGCAGAATGCGGCGGGACAGGGCAATGGCAGCGGCATAGCCGGTGGCATACTGGAAGACATAATAATTGTAATAGAAATGGGGGATGCGTGCCCACTCCATGGCAATCTCATCATCCACCACCATGTCTTCACCATAGTAGAGCTTGCACAGGCGGGCGTACTCCTGGCTGAGAACATCCGCCGTAAGGGTCTGACCGGCATCGGCCATGGCACCGATGTTCCGTTCGAACTCCGCAAACATAACCTGGCGGTAAATGGTGCCCTTGAACTGATCCAGGAAGTGGTTAATGAGGTAAGCCCGCTCCTTCTTATCGGTGGTATGATCCAGGAGGTACTCCATAAGCAGTGCCTCATTGCAGGTAGATGCCACTTCTGCCACAAAGATAACATAGTCCGAGTCAATGGGATTCTGGTTCTTATTGGACAGATAGGAATGCAGGGCATGACCCATCTCGTGAGCCAGGGTGAACTGACTGTCCAGAGTGCCGGAATAGTTCAGCAGCACATAGGGGTGTACCTTGGTGCCGGCAGAATAAGCGCCGCCACGCTTACCCTTATTCTCGTAAACATCGATCCAGCGGTTTTCAAAGCCCTCTTTCAGGATGGCACGATAATCCTCGCCCAGAGGATACAGGGCATCGTACACGGTCTGCTTGGCCTGGGCAAAGGGGATCTTCTTGTCCACACCATCTACCAGGGGGGTATAAATATCGTAGAAGTGCAGCTCATCCACGCCCAGCAGCTTCTTGCGCAGGCGGACATAGCGATGGAGCTTGTCCAGATTCTGGTGAACCGCCTCGATGAGATTATCGTAAACGGACAGGGGAACATTGGTCACATCCAGAGCGGCCTGGCGGGAAGAATCGTACTTACGAGCCTGGGCATAGAACTTCAGCTGCTTATTCTGAGCGTTCAGCAGACCGGCAGCGGTATTGCGCATGCCGCCCAGGGTGCGGTAAAGATTTTCATAGGCGCTCTTGCGCAGAACCCAGTCGGCGCTCTCTTCCAGGGAGACGAAGGTGCCCTGGCTGAGGGAATGGGGTGCGCCCTGAGCATCCACTGCATCGGGATAGGACATATCCGCATTGAGGAAGGAGGAATACACCGTAGTGGGAGCACCGGACATCTCTCCGGCGGCGGCCAGAATCCGCTCTTCCGCAGCGGACAGAGTATGCTCTCTTCTGCGGCGCTCATCCGTCAGGTAACGGCGGTAACGCTCCAGCTGGGGGCATTCCTGATAAAAACGCTCCATGGTCTGCTCGTCAATGGCCATAATTTCCGGGGTAGCAAAGCTCAGGCTGGCACCCAAAGCCACCATAGCGGTACGGAACTTACCGTTCATTGCCTGATAGGTAGCGTTGCGGGTATCCTGGTCTGCCTTGCGGGTGCAGTAGTTGCCCAGCAGCTCCAGGCGGCAATCCAGCTGCTCATAAAGATCCAGGAATTCATAGAGCTTCCGGCCGCTTTCACCCAGGTGACCGGCAAAAGCAGCAATCTTCTCCCCCTCCGGGGTAACAGCTTCCAGCGCCTGATTCCATGCCTCGTCACTTACGAACAGGTCTTCCAGTGCCCAGGTATCTTCCTGGGGGATTTCTTCACGGTTGCGAATGGTATTGGACATGATAAACCTCCAAATTGAATTTTGATTATTATACCACACAATGCACAAATTTCCAACCGCTTCCAAAATATTTCTTTTTATTGTATTTTTATGCAAATTCTGCTATAGTATTCAGGAGGTGTTGGTATGAAAAGACAAGTTCCCGGTATAATGGCGCTGGTTGGCGCAACAGTGATATGGGGTTCGGCATTCATTGCCCAGAGCGTGGGCATGGACCGTATCGGCCCCTTTACCTTCCAGATGTTCCGCTGCGGCCTGGCCGTGGTGTTCCTTTTTCCCCTGTCCGCCCTGCTGGGAGACAGAAAAACCTGGCGCAGCCAATGGCTGGACAAAAAGCTCTGGCGCTCCGGAAGCATATGCGGCCTGGCGCTGTTCGCCGCATCCAGCCTGCAACAAATCGGGCTGGTATATACAGATGCGGGCAAGGCTGGCTTCCTGACGGCGATGTATATCGTATTCGTTCCCTTTCTCGGCCTACTTCTGGGGCAAAAGCCTGGAAATAACGCATTTTTCAGTCTGATTCCGGCGGTGACAGGGCTGTATCTGCTCAGCTTTACCGGTAACTCCGGCATGAACCTGGGGGACATTCTGCTTCTGGGCTGCGCCGTGTGCTTCTCTGTGCAGATCCTGCTGATTGACTGGTACTGCCAGGGGTTAGACGGCGTAAAGCTGAACTGCATCCAGGCCCTGGTTGTTACGCTCCTGTCCGTCCCCTGTGCCGTAGCTACAGAGGAAATAGAATTGGGTCTGGTGCTCTCCTGCTGGCTCCCCCTGGGGTATGCGGGTGTGCTGTCTATGGGCGTGGCCTACAGCTTGCAGATTTTCGGCCAGCAGCGGGTAGCCCCGGCGGCTGCTTCCCTGCTGATGAGTCTGGAATCCGTTTTCGCCGCCCTGTGCGGGTGGCTGCTGCTCCACGAGACCATGACGGGAGCTGAACTGACCGGCTGCCTGCTGGTTTTCTGCGCCGTAATTCTCTCCCAGCTTCCGGAAAAGAAAAAACATACATAATTCGTATAAAAAGACTGTTGCAACGCAAACGGCTGCAACAGTCTTTTTTGTTTTTCGCATACCAAATTTCCCCCAAGGAAAAGATGGGGACTAAAAATTAAGCAGCAGAATTTCCGTCTCCCTCTGAGCCAGGGAATGCTGCTTTTCCGTATCCCATATTTCCAGGCGCAGAAGCAGAATTCCCTCCTGATGCTCTGCTTTTTCCAACTGAAATCTTACCTCTACTCCCTGCGGATAGGCCTGAGGAGGGAGGACAGGATTTCCTTTCAGTTCCAGCTGTCCCTGGGCATTGGTGGCAAAGCTGCTGCCGGTACCGTAGCTTCTGCCCCGAAACACCAGCTGTTCCTGCTGCCAGGTAAAGCCCGTAGCTTCCCGAAGCTCCAAAGCAACCCGCTCCTCCAACGTGGCGCAAAGGGTTTGAGCGGCAGACTGGCGGATGCTGTCCCGGTAGGCCTCACTCGCCAGGTGAATGCCGGTGTGAACACCCGCACCCAGCAACAAAAGAACCGCCAAAGCGCACAGCAGCTCCACCAGAGTAAAGCCCCGGTTTCCTCTACTCATGGCTCTGCTCCCGTGGCTGCATTTGATAGTAGCGGTAGGTTTTCTCCATACCATTTTCCTCCCCCACCGCCAGGTACTCCCATACGCTGTAGGTACCGGTGGTTGCTTCCCCAATGACACGAATGGATACTTCCTGCCCCTGAGCTTCCGCCGGGGCATAGTGAAAATAGGTTCCCGTTTGCCGCAGCTGGTCATTCACCCTGGCTGCGGTTTCTACTGCGGTGGCCAAAGCCAGAAGAATACAGGCCAATATGCCAATGGAGATCAGACTTTCCAGCAGGGTTTCCCCCCGGGAAGAATGCAACTTCTTCAATACGCTCCCTCCTTTGGTGTTTCAATCACGGCCGGTTGCCGATCCCAGGTAATGCGCTGCTCTATTTCCTGCCAGTGCTGCCTGCCATCCAGAGAAAGCACGCTGCGCTCCCCCGTTCCATACAGACGCATCACCAGGCAGCACGGTGCCGCCAAGGTATCCTCCTGCGCCTCCGGCACACAGGTGAAGCGGGCAGTAAGTGTATAAAAGCTGTTTTGCGCCTCCCCATGGTAAGCATTGTCTGTTTGCTCCAGGGTCAGGCACAGGGAAACCGGAGGATGGTTTTCCATTTCCAGGGTGTAGTCTGCGGAATAGGGCATGCCATCCAGGAGGACATCCTCTATCGCCATACGGATTTCCCGGGAAAATGGGCCGCTGGCTTCCGGGCACAGGGTTTCCACCCGCTGAGCTTCCCGCCCCTGGGCATCCAGCAGGACATCCCAGCGGGTATGATAGCTGCCCCCCGCACCCAACGCACTATCCCGGAACACCTGTGCTGCCGATGAGACCGAAAGATACGCCTGTCGGCTCTCCTGCTGGCTGCGCAAAGCTCCCACACCCCCAAGGGCAGCGGACAGGACAAGGGAGCTGACCATCGTGGCGCAAAGCAAAAACAAGAGCACCAGCACCAGCGAAGCGCCCCGGTTACTGCGCATTTTCCGGAACGGTAATCGCATCCTCCTGCACCTCCTCCGTCTCTTCCGGCTGCCAATGGGCATAGAGGGTAACCGTCTGGCCATGGCAGAGCAGCTGCCCGTCACACCCACGGCACAGGTACTGCACATCCTGCAAAGGAGCATCCGCTGTTTCTCCCTCCTGCAAGAACCATCCGGCAAACCGGAATCCCAGCCGTTCAAAACCACACTGCGCCAGAGTATTCTCCGGTGAACCATAGGTAAAGGCGGCATCTTCCATACTTCCCAGAGCGTCCGGCGCATTGGCATCGTAATGAATCCGGTAGCATATGGGCGCCTGTGTCTGCCGAATGGCGGTATTTTCCATAATCTGTCCCTCCGGCAGGCACCATATCCAGCGGAAACCTGCCTCCGGTATGGGTACTTCCTCCAGGCGCTCCTGCGCCAGGGAGAGCAGCCAAGCATTCCACTGCTCCGGGTCTGTCTCCCGCAGCTGGGATACGGGCAGGGAAACCAACAGCGTATCATCCAAATAGAATGCTGCTTCCGGTTCTTCCTCCGGCTCCGTCGGCTCCTGAACCGGCTCCGGATATGGCCAGGCACCTATGTGTACATACATACCATCCCTGCGGCACACCGCAAAGGGATAGGGATAGTCCCCGGCTTCTCCCCCCAGGAAGGTGGCCGTTCTGCCGGAGCCATAGTCCGGTGCCAAGGCTTCCAGTTCCTGTGCCGTCACCCCGCTCCCGGAGGAAGAAATCCCTGGGGACAGCTCACCAAAGGAACCGCTTTCCCCCCGGTAGTGGCAATCGCCTGTTAAATAGCTGCACGCTTCCACGGTGCCTCCTTCCGGGGCAAAGGGAATGCCGCCACACCAGGATTCCAGCGCCAGGGCAGCATAGCAGGCTTCTATCCTTCCGGAATTCGCCCCGGCAAAGCCCGCCAGGACACACCCCTCCCCTTGTTCCGCCTCCCGGATGCGTCCCAGCGCATAGCTTCCGGAAATCGAGCCGGTGTTTTCTCCGACAAACCCGCCGATCGTATACCCGGCGGAGCCACTGGGTACAGATTGCCGCGGAAGCTCAACAGCGCAGTTTTCCACCCTGCCTCCTGCATTGCTGCCCACCAGTCCGCCTATGCGCCCCGACTGTCCCGCCTCCCAGGCAAGGCTGTAGCCTGTGACGGCACAATTTCTTATCACGCCCTGATTCACACCAACCAGAACACCCGCCCGGTTGCCATTTCCTCCTTCCGTACAGGAGACCACACTGTTTTCCCCCACAAGGGTTACATGCTCCACCCGCCCCGCAGGGGCCACCACACCAAAAAGTCCCGCTACCCCTTCGCTACCGGACAGGGAAGCGCCTGTAATCCAGAAATCCTGCCCATCGAAGCTGTGGCTGAAAGGAACTTCCACCGATCCCAGACAGGGCTGAACGGGCACGGCAGAAAATCCCACACTGTTCCAATCGTACAGGCCGTAATCCAGATCTGCCTCCAGGAACATACAGGCATCCTCCGGCAGCAAGCCGGAGAGAATGGGATAGTGGCAAGCCGCAGCATACAACTGCCGGGGGCTGCGGATGCACAGCTGCCGGGGCCCCCGGGCATCCACAGATATGCATCCGGCAAAGCAAGGATTTACAAAATACGCTTGCCGCTGGCCGTCCACTTCCACCAGAAGTGAACTATAAAATCCGGTATCTTTCATTTCCGCTTCCAGCTTTGAGCCGGAAAGAGGATAGACATAATACGCCCCACCTCTGTTCCGGTGCACGGTCATACTCCCGGAGATCCAACCGGTGGTGCCATTGATGACCGGCTGCCAACCAGCATACCTGGGAGACTGATAGGCCAACGCATAGCCATCCCGTACCACCTGACGGTGCCTGGAAAAATCGGAAATCCCCTCCCCTTCCAGAAACGCCGTGCCATCGCTGTAAAGTTCAAAATATACCAGTTTTCCTTCCTGAAAATCCCGCTGCCAGTCCCCATAGTGTGGATTGCTTTTCAACATGGGATAGGGATAAACTGCGCTGAGCTGGTTCAGCAGGCCATAGGAGTAGCTTTTCTGCTGCCGGGTAAAGGCGGTACCCAGAAGGGCATCCGCTTCCCCGGAAGACAAGCTTCTCGTGCTTATGCTCTGCGTACCGGGATGCACCAGCGGAACCACCGGATCTCCCAATGTCTCATCCGGTATGTAATACACATGTTCCCCGCTCCCGTAACCGCAGGCAGTATAATACAGGCGCTGCTCCCCCTCTGCCGGAAAGAACCGGAAAGACACTGCCGCATATCCTCTTTTCAGCTGGCTCTCCCCCAGCCCGGGCATCAACCCGGCTGCCTGGCTGCCCGCTTTCTGGTAGCCGGACACACAAAAATCCTCCGCCTGCAAAAAAGCCCCCTCTGTGCTGTCGCCCACCAAGCCTCCGGTACTCTGCGCCGAAAGATAGCAGCCGGTATCGCACTGCTGGATTTTCAACAGACCGTTGGCCTTTCCCACCAGTCCTCCGGCACCGCTGCCGCCACGGATCACGGTGGCAGCAAAGCTATTGCGAACTGTCAGGCTCCCGATGGACGCATTGCCCACCAAGCCGCCTGCCCATTCCCCCTGCAGGAAAGGCGACAGCTGCTCTATGCTCTGCCCCCGGAGGGCAGAGAAATCCTGGGCACCGTCTTCCAGGAAGATGCCGCAATTTTCCAGACAAACATCTCCGATGGTTCTACCGATCAGGCCGCCAACATTGCTTCCCTGCCCCCGGATACGTGTCCCGGCAAGGAAAACGTTTCTGATCTCCCCCTGGAATTGGGCAAACAATCCCAAATCTCCGCTTCCTTCTATGGTAAGCTTCCGAATGGTGGGCACCGTTCTTTCCCCGGAGGAAAGCTGCTTTTCTACCCCCACCAGGCTGCGCACACAGGGATTGACCACGCTCCGGAAAGCATACGCCCCATAGCAACCGTAAAAGCTATCCGACTGATTGGACTGAGCAAAGGAAATATCGCACAAAAGAACAGCCTTTGTGATATTCTCCGCCACGTGGGAGGAAGATACATGCAAATTTTGCAAATGTCTGCCGCAGGAAAGATATGCCGTATCCTTCTGCCCGTCTGCGCGCCAGGCAAACAGGCTGTTACTCACCGCACTGACCGTCCCCGGGACTGTATTCTCCTGTCCATGTGCCAGAAGGGTGAGTGTGATCTCTCCTCCGCACAAAAGCTTTCCGGCGGTATTCCGGTAAAAGCTGCCTTCATTTTCATCTAGGCTGTCCATCACCCAGGTATAGGCATACTGCCGGGGCTGAATCAGCTGGGGTTCCACAGAAAAGGAGTATGCATTGCCTGCTTCATCCGTAACCGTAATAAAAAATTCCGGCTGGCTGGGACTGGCACACAGGAAGGTTGCCGTCAGCTTTTCCCCGTTTTCCATTTGTATAACAGGATACAGTTGCCACGGCTGCTGCTTTGGAGGCAGGACATCTCCCCGGAAGTAGCCCACATGGCTTCCAGCCTCCACCCGGCCGCTTTTTTGCCGCAAAGCATCCCTCTGGCTGGGCTGCAAAGCATCCAAAGTGCCGTCCGCACTATAAAACACGGCATATACCGTACCGTTTTCCGGGAAATATTCCACAATCCATTGGCCGCCACGCAGCTGGGGATCCAGACTGCCCGCAGGCAGCAACCAATCGGCGGCGCTTTTCTCCCCGCCGCCTTCTCCTTCCAGAAAGTAAAGTTCCGAAAACGCATCCCCCTGGGGAATATCCCAGGGCATAATTTCCAAACGGGTTACCCCCTGGGCACCGGGCGCAAACAAATCGGCACAGCCATCGCTGTATAGTTGGGTCAGACGATACTGCGCTGCGGCATACAGCTGATGAGCACTTTCGTCCAGCTGGGTCTGCCGGAGTGTCCGGCGGTAGTTCAGCACATTGGGAAAACCGATGGCAGAGGCAAGCAGCAGAATTGCCGCCACTGCCAGCATTTCCAGCATTGTAAATCCCGCAGAAGCTTTCTGCCGCATGTCCATCCCTCCCCGCAGCAAAAACTAGGGCATTTCTTCCCGCTCATAAAAGGTGATGACCAGAGACACCTGCACAGATTCCGGGGCAGCTGAACCGGAATCTGTCAAATTCAGGTCTGAAATCCGGCCACAATTCTCCATATGAGAAAGCTGCTCTACTGCCTGCATGGCCTGGGGGTAATCCGCCACCGCAAAAGTTACCCTGGCCGGGCGCTGCAAAAGTGTACTGTCCACCAGCGGCCGCACCTGCTCAAATTCGATGGTATACCGGGCAGTGCCCTCCAAAACAGTATGCAGCTCCTGCAAAAGCCCGGCTGAATTATCATAAACCGGTATTGGTTTCGGATCTCCCTGGGAGAACAATACATCCAGCGCAGACTCCATTTCTTTCATCTGCTCCATGCGGGCAAAGCCACCGATCAGCGCATCCTGCTCCCGGGCTACCGCCAGCTGATATTCTTCTATCTGATTCCGGATGGGCTGCCACACCCATTTCCAGTACCCGACGGCAATCAGCAGCAGGGTCAGAATCAGCAGCAGGCATTTTTCTGTAGCTGTAAAGGGTCTGCTCATGGCTCTTCCTCCTCTGCCTTTTTCAAAAGGATCCGCAGGGTGAATTCCAGCTGCCCCGTCTCCTCTTTTCCCGCAGAGGCAAGGGTCAGTTCTCCCTGAGAAACAATGCTCTGGCTCCGTACCTGCTCCAGCATGGTGCCAATTTCTTCCAGGCTTTCCCCGGACATGGTAACCACCATTTCCTGCCCACGAACAGAAACACTGTGCACCTGTCCCCAAGGCCGAAGGCACTGATCCACCAAATCCAACACCTGAAACCGTTCTACAATATAGGAATCACTCTCTTCTTCCAGCCAGGCCCGGCTGTACATGCGGTAACGTGCTTCCAGCTGGGAATATCCGGACAGAGTCTGTTCCATTTTCACATAGCTCTCATGGACTTCTTTGTAGGTTCGCTCCGCCTGATCCAGCAAAGCGAGCTGATCCATCACACCAAATTTGGCCACACAGGTACACACAACCGCAATCATCAGACTGCCTGCCGCCAGAGTTGCCATATTTTTCTTTCGAGATTCTCTTTGCACCAGATTTCCCGGAATTTTTTCCGTTTTGGGAAATCTGATGTCTTCCAGCGCGCATCCAGCACACCGGGCATAGCACCAGGGCGCTTCCTCCGGTATCCCCTCCGGGAAGCAATCGGAAAGAGGCAGCATTTCCAGTCCGGTCAACCGGGAAAGCATCGTCCGCAAGCCATCCAGTCCGCCACCGCCTCCTGTCAGATAAACCCCGGCAAGGGCTCTGCCCCGGTTTTGAGACAGGTAGAACTGAACCGCTTTCATAATCTCCGCACTGATTTTTTCCATCCATGCCCCGGCTTCGGCGCCCTGGCACACATTCCGGTAATTGGTTCGAAGATATGTGTGGGCAACGTGAGGATCCAGCCCTTTTTCTCCACAAAGCTTCTGCTCCAGCTCCTCTAAACCATGAGCGATCCGACGGCAGCCGGCAAAAACGCCTGCCCGGTAAAAAAAGACCCGAACGCCCCGGTGCCCCACATCCACTATGCAGCAATCCATCTGCCGGCTTTCTCCGCAGGCAAGCAACGCTTCATAGGCCACTTCTTCCGCCATGGCAGATACCAACCGGCAGCCTGCCTGGCGAAAAATCTCCCGATATTGGGAAATGGTCTGCTTTTCCGCTGCACTGGCAAGCATTTCCATCTGCCCCGGCTGGGTTGCGGTGCGGGGACGCACCGCATAATAGTACTGTCCCTTTTCCTGGGTCAGATATTCTCTGAATTCAAAGAGAAGGTTATAGCGCAGCTGAGCCTGGGTCATCAAAGGCAATTCTACATTCCGCACAGCTACCAGTGCTTCCGGAAGGAGCACTGCTGCCCTCCCCCTTCCAAAACCCGCCTGCCGGATGGCATGCCGCAAAAACTCTGCCATCGCATCCGGATAACGGATCACCCCCTCCGAAACCAGCTGCTCCGGCATATCCAGGCAAAATGTCCGGCGAATTTTCCCATGGGCAAGCTGCACCATTTTCAACGTGCTTTCTCCAATATCAAACGCTGTCAAATTTCCAGCCATATAAGCCTCCCATTGGAATATCTACAGGAAAAACCAGCTTGTATACACTTCCAAAATGGCACTGCCAAACAGCGCCGTGACGATTGCCCCGGCAGCGATTCCCGGCCCCCATGGGAATGGGGTTTCTGCCTTGCCCCGGGTAAATACCAGACCGAAAAAAATACCGAATACGCAGGAAAGAAACAGGCACAGCAAATTTTCTGCCAGACCAAAGTATAGCCCCGTCATAATCAGCATTTTCAGGTCTCCTCCACCCATCGCCTCTGTATGCCGCAAGGCTTCATACAGGCAGACCACTGCCAGCAAACCGCCGCCTACGACCAGCGCACCCAGGAAGCTATCCAGCCAGAGCATCCCAAATGCCTTCTGCCAAAGCAGCCACGCAAGGCGAATCACAACCCCCAGCAGCAGGAACACATCCGGAATAATAAAGCCATGAAGATCCGCAAAGGCACAGGCCAGCAAAACACTGACAAACAGCAGCTGCCAAAGCATCTGAAAGGACACTCCATACCGCAGCCCCACTGCCAGATACACCAGCCCGGTAGAAAGCTCCGCCAGCACATGCCCAACAGACAGCTTACCTCCGCAATACCGGCACCTTCCCCGGTTCGACAAAAATCCCACAATGGGAACCAAATCCAAAAAGCCAAGACTATGGCCACAAATTTCGCAATGAGACCGTCCACAAGACACCGGTTCATGGTGAATTATCCGCCAGGCTACGCAGTTGAGAAAGCTTCCCATACACGCTCCGCCAATGAACAGAATCCCCAGACTGTACAGTGTAAGCCAGACAGGCAGACGCATCGTCTTCTCCCCTTTTCTGCCGGAAAGCGGGAGCCTCAACCCTGGCTCCCGCCTCCTGAATCTTTTTTACGGTGCTACCTCAATGGTCACCGTGTTGCTCGATGTGGTGTACGTATATACAATGGGGTCTCCTGTACTCCATGCAGGAACTGCGCAACCGGCAATCTCCGTTTTCTCTCCATTTCCAAGGCAGGCGTAGGTATTGGTCGTTTCGGTGTTCGTTTTCGCATCAGTCTCTTCAACCGATCCGTCCTTTTGCAGGATGAAGTAGCGCACCTGCTTTTCGCTTTCCTCTGCCATAACGGCAGCAACTACGCCTGTATACCCAGAGCGGATATTTGCCTCGTCCGCCGCTACCCGTGCTTTATTCAGGGCATCGGTGAATGAAGGGACGGCAATGGCCACCAAAATAGCAATGATTGCCACCACGATCAGCATTTCCATGAGAGTAAAACCTTTGGATGTTTTGAGCTTACGCATAACTATGCCCTCTCCCTTTTGCAATATAGTATGAGAAATTGACCTATTTTCACCGGGTGGGTTGATCCCCGGCAAATTACACACTCACCCCACGGCACCATACATCTGAAACATGGGCAAATACACACCCAGCAGCAACAGCACCGTGGCCACCGCCAAAACAAGCGTTATGACCGGCTCCATAAGAGAAAGCAGTCTCTGTGTTGCCAGATTCCAGCTGTTTTCATAGTAATCCGACATATCCCGGAAGGTTTGCTCCAAGGTGTCCGCCTGCTCTGCCACATGCACCATTTCTACCAGCAAATGCGGAAAACAGGGTTCTGCCCCCATTGCGGCAGAGAGCGTTTTCCCCTGCTCCACAGAGCGGCACACACGGAAAAGTCCGGCAGATACCCACAGGTTTTGCGTCGCCTGAGCCGTTACCTCCAAGGCCTGCAATGCGGGCATTCCCGCACCCAGCATCGTGGTCATAGTAGCGGCAATACGGGACATTGCGCTGTACATATGGATGCGTTTCAGCGGCAGTCCGGTAAGGAGCAACCTGTCCCAAAAGCCACGCACTGCCGAAACCCGACCGGAAAGGGCTGCCAAAAATCCAAGCGCCAGCAACAAACAGCAACCCTCCGGGAAAGAGCGGCGCAAAAAATCCGATAGTCCAATCATCCAACGGGTGATTGCCGGCAGCTGCGAACCCAGCTCCTGATATGCCGAAACAAAAACCGGTACCGCCTTGCCCATAATGACGAAAAACACCACCACCGCCACACACACCACAATCACAGGATAGGTAAGGGTATCCACAATTTTCTCCCTTGTTTTGGATGTTTTGTCATAATACAGATGCAGTTGCCGAAAAGTATGCTCCAAAGCGCCGGCGGCCTCACCGGCACGCAGGGTCTGTAAAAAGGTCTGGGGTAAATGAGGATAATTCTTGGCAAAACACTGTGTCAGCGAATACCCCCCTGCCACATCCTCCGCAACGCCGCGCAATATCTCCCGCTGTCCCCGGGGGGATTGCTCCGCCACCAGCTCTATGCACTGCACCAAAGGAAGTCCGGAAGACAGCAGCATTGACAGCTGGGCACACAGCACAGACAGCTGTCCAGGCTTGACTCCGGTGCTGCCTATTTCCCGGGAAAGCAGAGGCTTTCTCTTCACTTTCCGGATGCCGGTAATGACCAGGCAGCGCTCCCGTAACTGTGCCGCCGCCTCATATTCATTATAGGCCTGGATCACACCGGATACTTTTTCCCCATCCGGCAACAGCCCCCGGTACTGAAATGTTGTCATATTTTTCCTTTCAGGTTGCGGATTGGATTACACGGGCAGCCTCGTCCAGACTGATTTCTCCACGCATGACCAAATCCCGGCAGACATCTTTGAATGGGACAAACCCCTGGGCAATTGCGCTCTCCCGCAGCGCCTCCGCCCGGGCACCTTCGGCAATCATCCGGCGAATGGAGGGTGTTATGGTCAAAATTTCAAAAACACCCCGCCTGCCCTTTGTTCCTGTATGCAGACATTCCGGGCAACCCTGCGGCGCATAAAAGCGAACATGCTCTTCCCGGTCAATCCCCAAAAAATCCGCTTCCCCACGGCTGGGCGTGTAGGCACGCTTACAGCAGGGGCAGAGCTTACGAACCAGTCGCTGGGACAGAATTCCCCGCAGAGCGCCGGAAACAAAGTAGGGCTCCACGCCTATATCCACCAGGCGGTCTATGGCACTGAGCGCATCCCCGGTGTGCAGTGTAGACAATACCAGGTGGCCGGTAATGGCGGCACGAACGGCAATTTTTCCCGTTTCCGTGTCCCGGATCTCTCCCACGGAAATCACATCCGGATCCTGCCGCAAAACAGAGCGCAGCCCGGAAGCAAATGTCATACCGATTTTCTCATTGATCTGGCACTGGTTGACCCCCGGAATGTGATATTCCACAGGGTCCTCCAGGGTCACGATATTTGTCTCTTCCTTGCTCAGCTCCTGGAGCATGGCACACATGGTTGTGGATTTTCCGGAGCCGGTAGGCCCGACAATCAAAATCATACCACTGGTATTGGACAACAGGCGATAAAAAAGTTCCCGATTTTCCCCTTCCAGACCAATGGTATCTCCCAGACGCTGCCCGGAAGACCTATCCAGCAGACGCAGAACTACCTTTTCCCCGTAGATGGTCGGTATGGAAGAAACACGCAAATCCAGGGTCTTTCCCTGATATTGCAGCACGGCACGGCCATCCTGGGGAAGCTTTCTCTGGGAAATATTCATGCCGCCCATGATTTTCAATCTGGAAATCACCGCTCCATGTAAATTTGAGGGCACTGTGAACATCCTGTGGAGTCTGCCATCAATCCGCATACGCACCACCAGCTCTTCTTCCTGCGGCTCCACGTGGATGTCGCTGGCGTGAAGCTCTACAGCCCGCTGGATCACGGAATTGACAAAACGGATGGTCGGCGCAGTCTCCTCTGTGTTTTGAGGCAAAAGAGGAACCGCGCCTGGTGTCTGTGTTTCTTCCTCAACTTCCTGGCACATCTGCTCCAATGCCCGGGCCGTTCTCTCTTCCCCATATAATCCACGAATGGCCTGCTCTATCCCATAGGCCGTAGCAATCAAAGGCTCCACCTGCTTGTGAGAAGCCGCCTTCACCTCTTCCAGTGCGACAAAATCCAGCGGGTCCTCCATGGCAACACGCAGTATTTTTCCGGAAAGCTCCACCGGTACCAGTCGATGCCGCATGGCCATCCCCCGGGGCACCAGAGAAGCCAGTTCCCCGGGAAGCTGCAAAAGTGTGAGATCTACATACTCCACACCCTGTTGAATGCACAGCGCCTGAATCAGTTGCATCCTGGAAATCGCACCGGATGCACACAGTATCTCCCCCAGGCGCTGCCCGGTATTTTGCTGTACCGCCAGCGCCTGATTCAGCTGTGCCAGGGTAATGGCATTGGACTGCAGAAGTATTTCCCCAAGCCGTTTGTAAGCCATAGCGCTTCCTCGTCTAATCAGTTTTCGACGTTTTCTTTTACTTTAGCACTATTGCCACAAATCAGCAAGTACCATTTTCTTTTTTCGTTGTTTTTAACAAAAATGTCCCCTATACCATTCCAAAAAGGAAGGGTATAGGGGGTAACATGACGAAAGTAAATACTTATTTTACAGCGCCTTCAGCACTTCCAGCAGGAACCGCCAGGTACGCTCTGTAGATGCGATGTCCAGTTTCTCCCGGCTGGTGTGAATATCATGCATCTGCGGTCCGATAGAAACGCAATCCAGCCCGGGAAGCTTATCTCCCAGCAGGCCGCACTCCAGACCTGCATGGATTGCCAGAACCTGAGGCTCCTTGCCAAACATCTCCCGGTAAATGGAGACCATGGTATCCCGCAGGGCAGACTCCTTCCGGAACTCCCAGGCAGGATAGGTGCCGGACTGGCTGTAGCTGCCGCCATAGAACTGGGTCAGCTCCTGCAGCTTATCGATAAGCTCCTGCTTCTCCTGGTTTACACTGCTGCGCACAGAGAAGGTTGCGGTGAACTGCTCACCCAGCTTGGCAATGCCCATATTCAGGCTGGTCTGCACCAGACCGTGCATATCCTTGGAGTAGCTCTGCACACCATTGGGCGCTGCGCACAGGAAAGAGATGACATCTGCGGTTGCCTTTGTGGTCAGGCCATTGCCGCCCAGAGCATCCACATCGAATGCCTGAATCATTGCTTCCGGCTCATCGTACTGCTGACGAACTTCCTTCTGCAGAGCAGCGGCAATATCGTTGATCCGCTCAATGTGCATTCCCATTGCCACAACGGTTGCCTGGCAGCTTCTGGGGATTGCGTTGTCCTTGGAGCCGCCGGACAAAGAGGTGAGGCACAGGGGCATCAGGTTCTGAATCCGGCTCAGGAATTCGCCCATCACCTTGTTTGCGTTGGCACGGTTCTTGTGAATTTCCGCACCGGAGTGGCCACCCTGCAAGCCATCCACCGCCAGCCGGATGCAGGGGCCGTACACTGCCTTCCGCTCTGCCTCCAACGCCACCACGCTGGTAGCGCCACCGGCGCAGGAAACGGTAAAGATTCCCTCATCCTCGCTGTCCAGATTGATCAGGGTTCTTCCCCGGATCATGGAAAGGTCAATGGCATCCGCACCCAGCATGCCAATCTCCTCGTCCACAGTGATGATCACTTCCAGGGGAGGATGGGCGATGGTGGCATCATCCAGCAGGGCCAGGGCATAGGCCACAGCAATGCCATCGTCCCCACCCAAGGTGGTGCTTCTTGCATAGACAAAGCAGCCGTCGTGCTGAACATCCAACCCATCCACCGCCATATCCAGAGGGCAATCTGCATCCTTTTCACAAACCATATCCATGTGGCCCTGCAAAATCACCGGCGCATGGTCTTCCATGCCGCAGGTACCGGGTGCAAAGAGAATTACATTGTTGCTCTCGTCCTGAATATAGCGCAACTGCCGTGCCTTGGCAAAGGCAACCAGATAATCACTGATGGCCCGGGTATTGCGGCTGCCGTGGGGAATGGCACAAATTTCTTCAAAAAAGTCGAAAACCTTGGCAGGTTCCAGTCCTTTTAACTTCTTTTCACACATATTCATTCTCCTTTTCTTTACAAAGGTGTTCGTGCTTATACTACCACAATTGGCTTCAAATGTCACTGTACAATTATAACAAAGACCACAGGAAAAATCCTGTGGTCTTATTGTTATTTCCCCTATGTCCTTATACCAGGCTCAGAACCAGAGCCAGCAGGATCCAAACAATGGCGATCCACTTGGTGGAGGAAGCCAGCATCTGATCCAGGCCGCCCTTCTTATTCTTGCTCAGGTAGGAATCGGAAGAACCGGAGATCGCACCGGACAGACCAGCTTCCTTGCCGGACTGCAGCAGAACCACAGCGATCAGCGCAATGCTGGCAATGGTCTCCAGAACAATCAGAATCGTTTCAAGCATCGTGACAAACCTCCCTCCGCTGATTCGCGGAATGCGAACGGTATCTTTCATTTGCCCCAAGGCAAACCCAATATAGCTGATTTAGTATAGCACAAAGCCAGAAAAAAAGCAAGTACTTTCCAAACTTATTTCTGCACCCAGCTGCCGGTTGCCAGGCAATTGAGGTAACTCTCGATAAAGGGATCCAGTGCGCCGTCCATAACGCCATTGACATTGGAGGTTTCGCAGCCGGTACGGGTGTCTTTCACCAGAGTGTAAGGCATAAAGACATAGTTGCGGATCTGGCTGCCCCACTCGATCTTCTGCTGCACACCCTTAATATCAGCAATGTTCGCCAGGTGTTCCCGCTCCCGGATTTCTACCAGCTTACTGCGCAGCATACGCAGACAGGTTTCCTTATTCTGGAACTGGCTACGCTCGGTCTGGCAGGAAACCACAATGCCGGACTTGTGAATCAGACGAACGGCAGAGGAGGTCTTATTGACCTTCTGGCCACCGGCACCGGAGGAACGATACACCTGCATCTCGTAATCTTCCGGCTTGATTTCAAAATCTTCAGACTCGTCCTCAATTTCCGGGATTACTTCGATGGCAGAGAAGGAGGTCTGGCGGCGGGCATTGGCATCGAAGGGAGACACACGCACCAGACGATGAACGCCGTTCTCACCTTTGAGGAAACCATAGGCATTTTCGCCCTCTACCATAATGGTTGCGGATTTCAGACCGGCTTCATCGCCCTCCTGATAGTCCATGATTTTATAGGTAAAGCCATGGCGTTCGCTCCAGCGGGTATACATCCGGTAAAGCATCTGGCACCAGTCCTGTGCCTCTGTACCACCGGCACCTGCCTGGAAGCTCATAAGCGCATTGTTCTTGTCGTACTTGCCGGTGAGCAGGGTTTCCAGACGGCAGGATTCCATCTGCTCCAGCAGGACATCAAAGCCCTCCTTCAGCTCTTCCAGCATGGAATCATCATCTTCCTCTGCTGCCATCTCACAAATGGTCATCATATCCTCCCAAGAGGCAACCATCTTCTCATAGCGCTCGATCTTGGTCTCGGTCTGCTTGACCTTGATTGCAACCTTCTGGCTCTTGGCGGGGTCGTCCCAAAAGCCGGGAGCTTCCTGCATTGCATGCAGCCGCTCCAGCTCATTGCGCATGCCTGCCATATTCAGAGAATCTGCCAGGCCGTCCAGTGCGGGACGGCAATCGTTCAATTTCTGCTTATAGGTTTCAAATTCAATATTCATAGAAAAAACTCCACTGTTCAATGTTTACATAGTTTTTCATATTATACTGAACTTTTGGTTTCCTGTAAAGAGGAAAATGCGTTTTTTGTGCCCGCAGGTGGCAAAAAATATCTTTTCAGATGGATCCATCCCGCACATTCCGGCATTGATCTGAATTGCGCCGCAGGAAAATCCTCCACAGGAATATCCTCCGTCAACATTGCTTTTATTCCCTGACCTGCTCCTGAAGCTGACGATAGGTACCCCGAATCAGAACCAGAGCTACCAAAAATGTAAGCACATCCGATACGGGCATGGAATACAGCACACCATCCAGTCCAAAGAATACAGGCAGCACCAGGGCAAAGCCTACACCAAACACCACTTCCCGAACCATGGAAAGAGCGGTAGATGCCGCGGCCTTGCCCATGGCCTGCAGGAAAATAAAACATGCCTTATTCACACAAGCTAGCACCATCATACACAGATAGGTACGGAACGCCTTCACCGCAAACTGCGTGTAATAGGCGCTTTCATTGGCAGCACCGAAAATGCCGATCAGCTGTCTGGGAAAAAATATCACCAGAATCCAGGCAACGGCACCTACACAGGCCTCCGCCACCAGCAGACGGGTAAACAGTTCCTTCACCCGCTGCTTCCGTCCCGCACCCATATTGAAACCAACAATAGGGATGCAGCCTGCAGCCATGCCTACTACAATGGAGATGACAATCTGGAAGAATTTCATAACAATGCCCACAACCGCCATAGGGATCTGGGCATACTGAGCCTGCCCGAATACCGGATCCAGCGAACCGTACTTGCGCAGCATATTATTGATGGCCGCCATAGCCGCCACAAGACTGATCTGGGAGAGAAAGCTGGTGATGCCCAGCGCAAGAGTTTTGCCGCAGATATTTCTCCGGAGCAAATAGTTTTCCCGGGCAGGGCGGATGATCTTCATATTCAGCAAATACCAGACAGCCAGCACTGCTGTCACCGCCTGACCAAGCACCGTAGCCACAGCCGCCCCCATCATGCCCCAACGGAATACAAAGATAAACACCGGATCGAGAATGATGTTCACAATCGCACCCGCCAGAGTGGAGACCATGGCAAACTTGGGGGCTCCATCCGCCCGGATGATGGGATTCATCGCCTGGCCGAACATATAAAAAGGAATGCCAAGGGTGATATAGAAGAAGTATTCCCTGGAATAGCGGAAGGTTTCTTCATTTACCGTACCACCGAACATGGCAATGATGGGATTGGCAAAAAGCAGGTACACAGCTGTAAGCACCAGGCTGCTGCCCAGAGCCATCACCACGGAGTTTCCCACACTGGCTTTGGCGCTGTCTGCATCTCCCTTTCCCAAACTGATGCTGACAAACGCACAGCAGCCGTCACCGATCATTACCGCAATCGCCAACGCCACTACAGTGAGAGGAAAGACCACCGTATTGGCCGCATTGCCATAGGATCCCAGATAGCTGGCATTGGCAATGAAGATCTGGTCTACAATATTATACAGCGCACCCACCAGCAGGGAAATGATGCAGGGAATGGCATACTGCTTCATCAGCTTTCCAATGCGCTCTGTTTCCAAAAACTGATTTGAATTTTCCATAATACACACCTTTCTTCGCATAAAAATAGCGTGCAGCCATGGTCGCTGGAATTACGCCATTGGCTACACGCTTATCTTTTATCTTTTTGCTGCCGGAACATCCCAGACAGCTTGGGTATTATAGCAAATAAAACAGCATTTTTCAAAGGGTGTTTTTCACAAAAAGCAGATGTATTTCCATTTTTTTGCCATTAAGAAGTGAACAAAAATGGCTGCCCCGGAATACGGGGCAGCCGGAGGATTCTTAGAAAATGGGCACAACAGCGCCGGAATAGGTGTTGTTGATGTAATCCTTTACTTCCTGGCTGGTCAGCGCCTTGATCAGAGCCTGGGTCTTCTCGGTCTGCTCGTTGCCTTCCTTCACTACCAGAATGTTGGCGTAGGTCTGGGCAGAAACAGAAGCGGCATCCTCAGCGGCGATGGCATCGGTGGATGCATTCAGGCCGGCGTTCAGGGCATAGTTGCCGTTGATAACGGCCAGAGCAACGGAGTCACGGACACCGGCAATCTGAGCGGCTTCCATCTCCACAATTTCCACATCCACGCTCTTGTCGGTAATATCCAGCACAGTGGCCTCCATGCCAATGCCTTCCTTCAGGGTCAGCACACCGTTGGCCTCCAGCAGGAACAGGGCACGGGCACGGTTGGAGCCGTCGTTGGGGATAGCAATCTTGTCACCATCGGCCAGATCAGCAACTGCGGACTTGGTGCCCGGGTAAATGCCAAAGGGTTCATAGTGGATAGCAGCTACAGAAACCAGGTGGGTACCGTTTTCCGCATTGAAGGTATCCAGGTAGGGCTTATGCTGGAAGTAGTTGGCGTCGGTCTCGCCGTCCTCTACCACATTGTTGGGAACCACATAGTCTGCATACTCAGTAATCTTCAGGGTGTAGCCGTCCTTCGCCAGAACTTCAGCGGCAACCTTCAGAATCTCCGCGTGGGGCGTAGGGGAAGCAGCAATGGTAATGGTCTTGTCATCAGCGCTCTTGCCACAGCCGGTCAGCATAGCCAGGCACAGCACCAGGGTCAGCAGAATGGAAACAGTCTTTTTCATTTTCATACACTCCTTTTCGGAATTTGAATCTATATCTCGGGGACTTTCCCCGCAGATACCATTTTTACTCAGCGGTTTCTCAGCCGCTTGTCGCACTTGGCGGATACACGGGTACCCAGAGACTGGAAAATCTGAACCAGCACCACCAGGCCAATTACCGCCGCCCACATAACGATGAACTTGAAATTGTAGTAACCATAGTTGATGGCCAGCTTACCCAGGCCGCCACCGCCGATGATACCGGCCATAGCGCCGTAGCCCAGGATGGTACCCACGGTAATGGTACCACCGGAAATCAGGCTGGGCATGGACTCCGGCAGCAGCACCTTGGTGACAATCTGCCAGGTATTGGCACCCATGGACTGTGCCGCTTCCACAACACCCTGGTTGACCTCCCGCAGGGAAGACTCCACCATTCTGGCAACCAGCGGGAATGCCGCAATCACCATGGGCGGAATGGTAGCAGCTGTACCAACCTTGGTTCCTACAATGATCTTACTCAAAGGAAGGGCAATAATCATCAAAATCAGGAACGGAACACTGCGCAGCAGATTGATCACTGCATTGAGCACCGTCATCACCCACTTGGGAAGGGGACGGATTCCCTCCTTCTCACCCGTTACCAGCAGCACGCCCAGGGGCAAGCCGATGACATAGGCAAACACAACTTCCAGTGCCAGGGAGTACAGCGTCTCCCACAGAGCAAATCCATATTCTGTGGAAATAATCTCCAGCTGCTGGGCTACCTTCGCAGCATCGGAAAATAAATCAAACATGTTCTCCAACCTCCTCTGCCGATACACCCTCGCAGGCATTCAGGAAATCCAGGATTTCCTTCTTCTTTTCTTCATCCTCCGGCAGGGTGATCAGCATTGTGCCAAAGGCCTTATTGTCCACATTCCGCGTGGCTGCACCTACAATAGATACGGGGATGCCCGTTGCCAAAACCAGATTGGCAATTACCGGATCTTCCGAAGTAGCGCCGTTGAATGCCACACGAGCCACCGGAGCTTTCCATGCCAGGGCAGGCTCTGCAAGGCTGGGGCTGACCAGACGGCGGCCTGCCTTACTCTGGGGATTGGAGAAGACACTCTCCACGCTGCCAATCTCAACCACCTCACCGGAGTCCAGAATGGCTACCCGATTGCAGATCTGCTCGATCACGGACATCTGATGGGTGATGATGATTACGGTAATGCCCCGTTCCCGGTTGATTTTCTGGAGCAGCTCCAGAATTGCACCGGTGGTCTTGGGGTCCAGAGCGGAGGTTGCTTCATCGCACAGCAGAACCTCCGGGTCGGAGGCCAGTGCTCTGGCGATTGCGATACGCTGCTTCTGTCCGCCGGAAAGCTGCACAGGGTAAGCCTCTGCCTTGTCCGGCAGGCCAACAATCTCCAGCAGCTCCTGGGCACGTTTCCGTGCCTGCTTCCTGGGCACACCCTCCAGTTCCATGGGGAAGCAGATGTTGTCCAAAGAAGTACGCTGCTCCAGCAGATTGAAGCTCTGGAAGATCATGGAAATCTTTCTTCTCTGCTTGCGCAGCTCCCTCTCCTTCAGCTCCATCAGATCCTTGCCGTGAAACAGAACGCTGCCGCTGTCCGGCCGCTCCAACAAATTGATGCAGCGAACCAGAGTGCTCTTTCCCGCGCCGCTCAAGCCGATGATGCCAAAAATATCTCCTTTTTCAATGGAAACCGACACATCTTTCAGTGCGTTCACCTGATTTTCTCCTGTGCCAAAGGTTTTGCTCAAATCCTTCAGCTCAATAATACCCGCCACCTGAATTCCTCCTTAAAATAAAAAGAAACCGTCCTTGCGCCTTACGGCACAAGGACGGATAAAATACCGTGTTACCACCTTGTTTTACGACAACCTCACGATTGCCGCCTCTGAGGGTACCAACATACCCCTGCGCGATAACGGGCGCACCCGTCGTGAGCTAAATATCACCCACGCGGCTCCGGGGCCATGTTCAGCAGCTTCCTTGGCACCCCTTTTCACCAACCGGGGCTCTCTGACGCGTCGGATGGGCTGCTTACTCTTCCCATCAATGCCTTGCTCTGTTCTGTTGGGGACATAATACACCACAGACGGACATTTGTCAACCCCCAATTTTACATTTTTTCAGATTCCGCTCCCTGGTACTCCAAAAGCTCCAGAACCTGCTGTCCCCGCTGGGTAAGCGCCATGCTGCCACGCAGAGGGCAAGCCAGATACCATGCCTGGCTGTAGCCCTTCAGGGGGAGGTCATAATCCAGGGTGATCAGCCCTTTCTTCTCCAAAAGCTCCAGCAGGCAGCTGTAATGCGCCCCGGAGTCTTCCCCCTCTTCCAGATACACCGGCGTTACAGAGTCCAATGCCCTCCCTACAGGCAGGAAAGGAAACTGTGCCAGAATCTGCAAAAAATCCATTTCTTCCCGGGTCAGGGTCAGCTCCCGGGCACAGCCGTTACACCCGGAACAGCCTCCGCCGCAACCGGAACAGGATGCGCAATTTCCCATTGCTCACTCCTTCATCTGCCGGGCATGGCGCTTGATGGCCTGGAAACTTTCGTCACTGATGACATGCTCCATGCGGCAGGCATCTGCCGATGCCGTCTCCTGGGAAACCCCCAGCTGTACCAGCATAGCCGACAAAATGGTATGCCGCTCATAAATGGTCTCTGCCAGGGTACGCCCCTTCTCCGTCAGCTCCAGGCCGCCGTTTTTCTCAATGGTAATATAATTTTCCTGGCGCAGGATATGCATCGCCCGGGATACGCTGGGCTTGCTGTAGCCCAGATACTCCGCCACATCCACAGAACGGACAAAGCCACCGTTGCGCCCCAATACCAGGATAGCCTCCAGATACATTTCGCCGGATTCGTGAACGCTCATACAAATTACTCCTTCTCTTGCGTTATTTTTGATAGCTTACCATAATCTTTCCCGAAAAGCAAGAAAAAGGGGCACTTCTCACCGGAATTTCCCCAATTCTTTTTATCCGTTATCGACCGCCAGGGCACAGTCTATGGCCAGCACCATCGCCAGGGCGGCAAGCTCATCCCCGGGTGACACAACATCCAGTTCGTAGCTGTCTCCCCAGCTCATGTAGGCTTTGGATATATCTGCCACCTTCCGGTTGCCGCGGCTGATCGCATACTCATGCCCCAAAAACTTTCCGTCCGCTGTCAGCCCCAGAGCACTCCAGACGTACTTGGAAAATAAAATGGTAAATTCTTTGCGAATCTCTCCCGTTGGATTGCCACCTATGGAAACCTGATAAGTAAGCAACAGCCGCCACGGCCTTTGGACAATGGTGAGCACCTCTTCTCCCTGACTATTCCACACATGCAGCCGCTTTCCCAGGGAAAACAGCTCTCCTTCCACATAATAGCAGAGATTACCCTGCTCATCCAACACAGAAAAACGATCCCTCCATGAAAATACCCGCTGCTTGATATAGCGCTTCATTGTGCCATTCTCCCTTCCTCTGCACGTGCCAGCAATCCGCCCCCGTGCTGCTTCAACCACAACAAATTGGTACGATAATCCGGCATTTCTTTTTCCACTGTCTGCCAGAAGGCCGCTGAGTGATCCATATGCTTTCTGTGCGCCAGCTCGTGTATAACCACATATTCCAGCACCGCCTCCGGTGCCAGAACCAGCAGGCAATTAAAGCTCAGATTGCCTCTTGCGGAGCAGCTGCCCCAGCGACTTTTCTGGCAGCGCACCGTCACCTTTTCGTAGCTGACACCCATGTTTTTTGCGTGCAAATCCAGAATTGGCACCAAAAGGCGCTGCATTTTCTCTTTCAGCACCTCCACATCCTGCGAAGAAAGAGGTGCCTGCTTTCCCAGACTCTGATCCTGCTGAACCTTGGCAAGATGCACCTGGATCCAGCTCTCCTTTTCCCGGAGAAACGCTTCAATTTGCCGTTGCGGCATCCGCAGGGGTGCCCGGACTTCCAGCGTTCCCCGGCTGGTAACGCGCACGGACAATGTCTTCCGGCGGCTGCGGTAAATGGTTATCTCCATACTAGAATTTCTCCATCAATGCCAAAAGTCCATTTTCCAGAACCTGCTGTGTCCGCTGTCCCAGTACCTGCTCCAAAAGCGCCTGTTCCGTATCGCAACCATGGGGAACCGCCCAGGCACCGGCATCGCTTCCCGGTGCGATTTTTCCACCCATGGAAGCAAAGTCAGAGAGATTATCCATGGCCGATTCCAGTATTTCTTCCACATCCACCTGGGAAAACCGTCCTTTTCCACGGAGGTTTCCGATAGCCGAGAGGGTCGGCACCCAAATGATACCGGCCTGTCCCATAGCTTCCAGCGCCCGGCGATCCAGATAGGCGCCATGCTCTATGGAATCCACCCCGGCCCGGGCAGCCATATACACCGTTTCCGCTCCATTGGCGTGCGCCATAACCGGCAGCCCTTCTCCATGGGCAATGCGGACAAGCTCCCGGATTTCTTCCCCGGAAATCCCCGGCTCCGTCAGCACACCGCAATGGTCAAAATCCATCAATCCGGAGATCATTATTTTCACAAAATCGCAGCCCTTTTCCCGGTTTGTCCGAACCAGCTCCAGGAACTGCCGACTGTCTTCAAATGCACAGCCGATAAATCTGCCATAGTGTCCGGCCTTGCAAAGAGGCGCGCCAGGCGCACGGTAACGGATCCCATACTCCCTTGCCAGCTGCTTTGCCCGCAGGCAAACGCCCCACCGGTCTCCTCCGTCACGCAGATATGTGTAGCCCAGCCCCTGATAAATTCGCAGCGTTTGGCGGATCCATTCCTCCTGAATACCCGGTCTGTGCCGGGCGATGGCAGCACGCCAGTCTGCCCCGTCCAGCACCATATGGATATGGCAATCCCCTTTCATGCGTTACCTCGCTCTCAGCTCCCAGAACGCCACGGCGCTGGCCGCTGCCACATTCAGGGAATCCACCCCATGGAACATGGGAATTTTTACTGTAAAGTCACAGGCGGCAATGGTATTCTCCGCCAGGCCGTCTCCCTCTGTCCCCAGCACCACAGCCAAACGCTGCTGTTGCCGCAGAACAGGTGCATCGATGGATACGGAATCCTCTGTCAGCGCCATGGCCGCGGTGGCAAAGCCGGATGCCCGCAGAGTTTGCTGCCAGTCCTCTCCCACATAAGTCCAGGGCACCTGGAACACTGTGCCCATACTCACCCGGGCGCTGCGGCGGTACAGCGGATCCGTACAGCCGGAAGTAAGCAGCACCGCATCCATTCCCAGAGCGGCAGCACTGCGAAAAATAGCCCCTACGTTGGTAGGATTCATCACGTTTTCCAGAACCGCCACCCGGCGGCAGCCAGAGAGAATCTGTTCCAGAGAAGGTCTTTGGGGACGCAGCATGGCGCACAGCATACCACGGGTCAGCTGGAAACCGGTAAGCTTTGTTAAAATCTCCATTTCCGCTGTGTAAACCGGTACATCTCCGCATCGTGCAATAGCCGCCTGGGCTTCCTCGTTGCAGTGGCTTCGCTCCACCAGCAGAGAAACCGGCTGGCAGCCGGCATCCAGCGCGCGGCAAATCACCTTGGGGCTTTCCGCAATAAACATTCCCTTCCTGGGTTCAAAGCGGTTCAGCAGCTGTGCCTCAGTCAGCCGGGCATACACATCCAGCTCCGGTGCCTGAAAATCCGTTATTTCCGTAAAGTGTACCATGGATCTCGCTCCTACGTTTTTTGTTTCATTATAACGGGGATACAGGGGGATGTCAAATACCAAAGCTTTTTCACTTTTCCCCTTGCAATACGTTCCCGGGAGTCATATAATAGTTGTCAGAAAATTACAAAGGATGGGATTATATGAATGTCACCCTGCAAAACCTGACCAAGAAATTCCCCAACCGCAATAAAAAAGCCGGTGGAGAAGTTGTGGCCGTAAACGACCTCTCCTTCGAGATTCCCGATGGCCAGCTGATTGGTCTGCTTGGCCCCTCCGGCTGCGGAAAAAGCACCACACTGTATATGATCTGCGGCTTGCAGACCCCAAGCTCCGGAAAAATCTTCTTTGGTGACCGGGACGTAACCCAGCTCCCCACAGAACACCGTGGTGTCGGCCTGGTATTCCAGAACTATGCCCTGTACCCCCATATGACCGTTCTGCAAAACATCCTCTTTCCCCTGGAAAACCTGAAAGGGAAGGATCGCCCCAGCAAAGAAGAAATGCGCCGCCGGGCTGTAGATGCCGCAAAGCTGGTACAAATCGACACTCTGCTGGATCGCAAGCCCAGCGAACTTTCCGGCGGCCAGCAGCAGCGCGTCGCCATCGCCCGGGCTCTTGTAAAGATGCCTGGTATACTGCTGCTGGATGAGCCTCTGAGTAACCTCGATGCCCGGCTGCGGCTGCAAACCCGGGAGGAGCTCCGGCGAATTCAGCGGGAAACCGGCATCACCACAATTTTCGTCACCCACGACCAGGAGGAAGCCATGAGCATCTCCGACCAGATCGTGGTAATGAAGGAGGGCGTGGTACAGCAAATCGGTAAACCCCAGGAGGTTTACGATGACCCCGCCAACCTGTTCGTGGCGAAATTTCTGGGCACACCACCCATCAATCTCTTCACCGGCCGGGTGGAAAATGAGACGCTGTATATTGGCGCCGATGCTGTTCTGCCCGCACCGGGTCTTGCTGACCAGGAAGTGACCGTCGGTATCCGTCCGGAGGGCTTCCTGCCGGAGCAGACCGGTAACTTCCACTGCCAGCTGGATCGGGTGGAAGTTATGGGACGGGATGTAAGCATCGTCTGCCGGAATGACGCATGCCTGACAGGACTGCTGCGTGCCATCGTCCAGTCGGACGGGAGCAGCCCGGAAGCTTCCGCCACAGTCAGCTTCCGCCTGAAGCCTGGAAAAGTGCTGCTGTTTGACCGGGATGGCAACCGCCTGCGGGGGAACTGACATGGAAAAGAACAATCCAAAAGGCTGGCTGTATCTGCTGCCCGCCTTTGCATTTCTGGGGCTGTTTCTGGTGTACCCCCTGATTGATGTTTTCATCTATTCCTTCCAGGAAAACTACAATTTTGCCTCCCAAACCTACACAGGGCTGGGCGTTTACAACTATCAGTATGTTCTGCGTGACCCCTTCTTCCTGCAGGCTCTGAAAAACACATTCCTGCTGGTTATCATCACCGTACCGGTATCCACCGGTCTTGCGCTGCTGATTTCCCTGTGTCTGAGCGCCATTGGCAAACTGCGGGAACTGTTTCAGACCATTTATTTTCTTCCCTACGTAACCAACACTCTGGCTGTTGGTCTGGTTTTCATGATTCTGTTCAAGAAAACGCCTTATTCCGATGGCTTTGTCAACCTGCTGCTCAATGCTGTCGGCATTGCCAGTGTGGATTTTTTGTCCGGGCCGTACTGGGCAAAAATGCTGGTGCTGTGCCTGTATACCATCTGGATCGTGCTTCCCTTTAAGATTTTGATCCTCACCAGCGCCCTGGCATCGGTGAATCAGGTTTACCGCAACGCCGCCCGGGTGGATGGGGCCTCCCGGTGGCGGATTTTCCGCAAGATCACGCTGCCCATGATCTCCCCCAGCCTGTTTTACCTGGTGATTACCGGCTTTATCGGTGCCTTTAAATCCTACTCCGATGCTGTAGCACTGTTTGGCACGGATTTGAACGCCGCAGGCATGAACACCATCGTGGGCTATGTATACGACATGCTCTACGGGCAGGCAGGCGGTTACCCCAGCTATGCCTCCGCAGCGGCCATCGTGCTGTTTGCCATCGTGCTCACCATCACCTGCATCAATCTGCTGGTGAGCAAAAAACATGTCCACTATATGTGAGGTGACAACATGGATTACGCTCATATAGAACGCTCCGCCCGGCGTGCCCGGGCTGTACGCACCGCCGCACTGGGGCTACTTCTGGTCCTGTGGGCCATCGTGGTGCTGTTTCCCTTCTACTGGATGCTGCTGACCTCTGTGAAAAGCTACGGAAGCTACAACTCTGAATACATCCCCAAGCTTTTCACCCTCTCCCCCACCCTGGAAAACTACGCCAGCGCCTTTTCTCAGGTTCCCCTGGGACGGTACTTTCTGAACACCATTCTCTTCACCCTGCTGACCACCGGTCTGATGCTGGTTGTCACTGTTCTGGCTGCCTTCGCCTTCTCCCGGCTGCGGTTCCGGGGTAAAGATCTGGTGTTCACCCTGTTTCTGTCTTTGATGATGATCCCCTCTGAGCTGGTGGTCATCACCAACTATGTGACCATCACCAACTGGGACATGCGCAATACTTTCCTGGGGCTGATCCTGCCCTCGGTTACCAGCGTATTTTATATTTACCTTCTGAAAGAAAACTTCAGCCAAATCCCGGATGAACTGTACTACGCCGCCAAAGTTGACGGCACCTCCGACCTGAAATACCTGTGGAAAGTGATGATTCCCATCTGCCAGCCCACCATCGTGACCATTACGATTCTGAAAGTCATCGAATGCTGGAACAGCTACGTCTGGCCCCGGCTCATTACGGACGACCAGGCTTACTATCTGGTATCCGGAGGCATTCAGGAAATTCGGGAAAACGGATTTGGCCGGGAGAATATCCCTGCCATGATGGCCGCAGTGGTTGTAATCTCCCTGCCGCTGATCGTACTGTTCCTGATCTTCCGGAAAAAAATCATGGCCGGTGTGGCCAGAGGAGGAAGCAAAGGATGAAAAAGCTGATTTGCCTGATGCTTTCCGCCGCACTGCTTCTGTGCGGCTGCCATGGCCAGCTGGTGGAGCAAACCACTTCCCAGGCCATGGAATATACCCTGCCGGACAGCCTGGACAGCAGCAGAAACTACACCATCACCTTCTGGGCCAAGAACGATACCAACAAGAGCCAGACGGATATTTATCAGCAAACCATTGACCGGTTCCAGCAGGTGTATCCCAATATCACCGTAAACATGCGGCTGTACACGGACTACAGCCGGATTTACAACGATGTGATTACCAACATCGCAACCGACACCACACCCAATGTGTGCATCACCTATCCGGATCATATTGCCACCTATCTGACCGGCGAAAACACCGTTGTCCCTCTGGACAGTCTCCTGTCTGATGCCCGGTTTGGCCTGGGAGGCAGCGAGCTGAAATTCCAGGGTGCCAGCCAGATCGTACCCAAATTTCTGAAGGAATGCGTCATCGGCGGAACCACCTACGCCCTGCCCTACATGCGCTCCACAGAATGTTGCTACATCAACAAGGATTATGTTGAAAAGCTGGGATTCTCCCTGCCGGAGGTTCTGACCTGGGACTTCATCTGGCAGGTCAGCGAAGCTGCTATGGCTCAGGATGGCAACGGGAACTATCTGGTAAACGGCCAGAAGGTTCTGATTCCTTTCATTTACAAGTCCACAGACAATATGATGATTCAGATGCTGCGCCAGCAAAACGCAGGCTACGCAAAAGCAGACGGAACCATCGAACTGTGGAACGACAATACCCGGCAGATTCTGAAAGACATCGTAGAGCATGTGACCAGCGGTGCCTTCTCCACCTTCAAAATTTCCAGCTACCCTGCCAACTTTTTCAACGCCGGACAGTGTATTTTCGCCATCGACTCCACCGCCGGTGCCACCTGGGTGGGTACCAATGCGCCGCTGCTGGATATAAGCGAAGAGCAAATCGTGGAATTTGAAACCGTGGTCATGCCCATTCCCCAGTACGATCCGGACAACATGCAGATGATCTCCCAGGGACCTTCCCTGTGCCTGTTCCAGAAGGAAGATCCTCAGGAAGTACTGGCATCGTGGCTGTTTGCCCAGTTTTTGCTGACGGAACAGACCCAGATTGCCTATTCCCAGACGGAAGGCTATGTTCCGGTTACCGTGGATGCCCAGAACAGCGAAGCATACCTGGACTATCTCTCCCGTTGCGGAGAAGACAACCAGCTGTACTACGATGTAAAAATCAATGCCTCCAAACTGCTGCTGGACAATATGGATAACACCTTCACGACCCCGGTATTCAACGGCTCTGCCTCCTTGCGTATGGCTGCGGGAGAATTGATTGAAAACGCGGCAAAAGCCGTTCGGCGGAAGCAGGATACCTCTGATGCAGGTCTGGAAGAGATTTACAGCAATGTAAGCGCCCTGTACCGGCTGGACAGCATTGCCGTCACCCCGGGTACCGGGGAGCTGGAACCTCTCCCCACAGAATCGAGACTGTTGCTGGGAGGACTCGGCCTGTGCTGGCTGGGACTGATTCTGGCATTTCTGGCAGAGAAATGGAAAACCAGAAGAAAAAGTCAAAGACAGTGATTGATTTTTCCGCGGCAAAGCACTATAATAGTCCCGTGCCATTGCGCACAATACAAAATCCTAATGTACATTAAGGAGATTTGAAAATGAAAAAACTGATTGCCCTGCTTCTGGCTGTTTGCATGATCGCTGCATTCGCCGGTTGCGCCAAGACCGAAGCTCCCGAGACCACCGCTGCTACCGAAGCCCCCACTACTGAGGCTACCGAAGCCAACGTCACCACCGAGGCTCCTGAGGCAGATTCCATGTCCTATGCCGAGTACCTGGCCGCTCCTGTAGACAGCCCTGTATGCGTGGAAACCTATGTGCAGGCTCATCAGGACTGGTGGGACAACAAGATCACCGTATACGCTCAGAGCGAAGACGGTGCCTACTTCCTGTACAACATGGAATGCTCCGAAGAAGATGCCGCCAAGCTGGTGGAAGGCACCAAGATCCGTGTAAACGGCTTTAAGGCTGAGTGGTCCGGCGAAGTGGAAATCATGGATGCTACCTTCGAAATTCTGGAAGGCAGCTACATCGCCCCCGCCACCGACCTGACCGGCTCCCTGGCTGCCAGCAACCTGATTGACAACCAGAACCAGAAGATCACCGTTTCCGGCCTGACCGTTGCTCCTTCCACCATCGAAGGTGACGAGACCGAGTACGCTTTCCTGTACAACTGGGATGGCTCCGGCGCAGCTGGCAACAACAATGACCTGTACTTCAACGTTACCGACGGCACCAACACCTACACCTTCACCGTAGAATCCTACCTGTGCGGCGAAGGCACCGATGTGTACACCACCGTTACCAACCTGAACGTGGGCGATACCATTGACGTGGAAGGTTTCCTGTACTGGTACAACGGCGCACAGCCCCATGTGACCAGCGTTACCGTTAAGTAAGACCACATTTCTGAAATACCCCGGATTTCCGGGGCATTTCAGGTTGTCGGAAAAAACCTGCGGGCTTTTCCGACAATTCTTTTGCAGTCTTCCGCGCGCATAATTCATCCGCCTTTGAATGATTTCATTCTTTGCCGCCTAAGACCGCAAACTCTGCGAGGCTTTTTGCAAAATCTCAGGAGATGCTTTTATGAAAGAATTTATCCGTGTTCTCAAATTCACCTTTTTCTCCATCAGCGCCGGTTTGATTGAGATGGGATCCTTTGCCCTCTTTACTGAGCTGACCGCCCTGCCCTACTGGGCGTGCTACCTGTCCGCACTGGTGCTGTCCGTCCTGTGGAACTTCACCCTGAACCGGAAGTTTACCTTCCAGTCCGCTGCCAACGTTCCCGTGGCAATGGTCAAGGTAGCGGCTTACTATGCTGTGTTTACCCCCCTGTCTACTCTGTTGGGAAAATTTCTCACTTCCACACTGCTGTGGAACGAGTATCTGGCAACCGGTGTAAACATGCTGCTGAATTTCAGCACTGAGTTCCTGTATCAGCGTTTCTTCGTATTCGGTGCCTCTCTCGACAGCAGCAAGCAGGACTAACCAATATCCAAAAACAAGGCGTACATTTTCCCGACGGAAGGATGTACGCCTTGTCTTTTGCCTGTTTACTTGTATTGTGCTGTAATGCCTGGATTACACAGAATCATGTGGAAATTCCCCTCAAATACCGCATGCTTTACCTGACACGGGAAAAACACTTCACTGCCTTGCTTAACAGGTACCGTCAAATCTCCGCACCGAATGCAGCCCTCTCCGGAAAGCACGATTCCGATCTGTACATCCCCGGTATCCTTACGGGAAAGCTTGCCGCGAACCTGGGCTACCGTACAGGAGAAGGAGGATGTATCCTGTTCTCCAAAAATCTCAATTTCCCGGCTGTCCTGCTGCTGACGCAGCACCTTTTCCTTGCTTTTTACCCGCTGCAGAAGCTCCGGAAGTGTTTTCCCTTCATAGTGGAAGGTATTGAGCATCCGGGTTTCGTACAGGGTTTCATCCTCCGGTTCAAAAACGCCAAGAGGATTTGCCTTTCTTCTGTAGGCCAGCAAATACTCCTGGGGGAAGGGAACAGCGGTAAGATCCGAAGGCTCCTGAATCTCCGCCACAAAGCATCCCGCTCCCAGCGCATGGGGAACACCGCCGGGAATCAGATAACATTCCCCCGGCTGCACCGGAATCTTATGGCACATGGCTTCCAGCCGCTTGCCATCCCCGGATCGGTAAGCCTCCTCAAAGCACTCCCTGGTAACGCCCTCTTTAAAGCCCAGCAGGATATAAGGCGGCTCCGGTACATCCTGGCGGATACCCAAAACATACCAGCACTCTTCCTTGCCAAAGGTGCTGTTCCAGTACTTCTGCGCGTTTTCCCGGGTGGGATGACATTGTAGCAGGAAGGGGGTTTTGGCATCCAGCATCTTGATCAGCATGCCCAGACATGGGCCATAAAAGTCCATGTGTTTTTTCCCCAGCACCTTTTCCGGAAAATGGGATACAACATCTGCCAGATATTCCCGCCTGCCATCAGGCAAAATCACCTCTGCCCATCCCAGATTGGGATTCTCCGCCGTTGCACCGTTCGCCCGGGTCACAGAACCCACCCAGGCTTCTGCCCCGTTGGGCGTGTCCATAGGCGGCTCTACACCACGAAACCGGTCCAGCTCTCTGCCGCCGTCTGCCCGCACCTTATTGGGTACCAGCAACCAGGGCTGTTCAAAAATCTCCATAGAGCATCGCACCGCCTCTTAGTCACGGTACTTATCACGGTAAGCCATCAATACCAGAGAGCCAATCAGGATGGCGCCACGGACAATGTACTGCAGGTAAATATTCCAGTTCAGGATGGTCATGCCGTTGATCAGAACGGAAATCAGCACCACCCCCACCACGGTGCCGTAAATGGTTCCGGAGCCGCCGGCCATAGAAGTACCGCCGATAATTGCCATGGAAAGGCAGTCCGTAGGCCATTCCTTGCCGTAAGACCAGTCGGCCTGGTTGACCTGAGCGGAGTTGATAAATCCGGCCAGAGCAGCCAGAACCTGCACCGCAATAAACACAAATGCCTTGGACTTGAACACATTGATACCGGTCAGACGGGCAGCTTCCTGGTTGCCGCCTACCGCATAGATGCTGCGGCCTGTGGTTGTGTGCTCCATAATGAAATAGCATACAACAGCCATGGCAAAGAAGATGATCACAGGATAGGGCACCACGCCGAAGAGTCTGCCCATGCCAACCTGCACATACCACTTGGGGAAGGCATTGGGAATGGGGTAGTTATTGCAGATAATGGCAGCCAGACCGAACATCAGGTACTGGGTGCCCAGCGTAACTACGAAGGGAGGCAGATCGTACTTATTTTGCAGGAAAGCATGTACGAGGCCGATGACCATGGCAAACACAATGGCAACAGCCATGCCAATCAGGCAGGCAACCGTCTGGTTGTGGCCATTGGCCACCAGGCTGCGGCAGAACACCGCCACAAACATACCGGAAAGGCCAACCTGGGAACCGGTGGAAAGGTCAATCTTTCCACAAATCAGAACCATGGTAACGCCCAGGGCGATCAGACCCTTGATAGAGCCGGAACGCAGCAGGTTCATCCAGTTGTTCAGGGTCATAAAGGAATCTGTGGAAATCCACAGTGCGATGACCACCAGAACCAGAACGATCTCCGTTACATGGTTCAGGAAGTTGTACATCAATTTTTTCTTGTTAATTCTCTCGTTCACTGGAATTTCCTCCCATACAAAGCGTATACAAATCGTTGGTAGACATGGTATCCATCTGTTCAGCCGTCAGTTCCTGGGCAATTTTTCCGCCCCGCAGCACCAGAATCCGGTTACATACACCGGGCAGCTCCTCCAACTCTGTGGAAACAAAGATAGAGGAATTTCCCATCTTGGCCTGGTTCCACATAATCTCAAAAATCTGCTGCTTGGCATTTACATCGATGCCACGGGTCGGCTCGTCATAGATCATGATTTTGGGATCGTTGTTCAGCCAGTTGCCGACAACCACCTTCTGCTGGTTGCCGCCGGACATGGAGCTTGCCTTGGCAGAGATGCCGGAAAGCTTGATCTGCAGCGCCTGCACCTGCTTTTCTGCCATTTCTTTCCGCTTTTTCCGGCTCTCCACCCATCCGTTTATCGTGGTTTTCTTCATGCCGGCATAGCAGAGGTTGCTTTCAATCGAATGTTTCAGAATCAGTCCGGTGGTTTTTCTGTCTTCAGGGGTAAGCCCCAGACCTGCCTGCTTCATAATGGCCGGATTCCGCTTGAGATAGAGTTTCCCCTCCACGATGACCTCGCCGGAATCTGCCGGATCGGAGCCAAAGATACCGCCCAGCAGCTCTGTCCGGCCGGAGCCAAGGACACCGGCAATACCCAGGACTTCTCCTCTATACAGGGTAAAGTTAATGTCCTCATACCACCCGGCACGGCTCAGATGCTTGACTTCCATAACCGGCTCCCGTGTGGGCACCACATCCGCCGGACGCTTGCGGATTTCTGTCTTGCCGAACATCATGGAGATCATACCGGCATTGTCGATTTCCTCAATATTCTTTTTGCCAATATATTTGGCATCCCGCAGCACGGTAACCGTGTCCGCGATTTCATGTATTTCTGCCAGTTTATGGGAAATGTAAATAATAATTACATCATTTTCCTTGACCTTACGGATCGCGGAGAAAAGCTTCTCCACCTCGGCCTTTGCCAGGGCGGAAGTCGGCTCATCCAGAATCAGCACTTTGGGATCCTGGCTCAGCGCCTTGCAAATTTCCACGACTTGCCGCTGCCACATGGGCAAATGCATAACCTTGGACTTGGGATTGATCTGAACATCCATCACCTTCAGAAGCCGCTCGGTTTCGGACTGCACCAGTTTCCAGTTCACTAGTCCGCCGGACTTCTTGGGCAGGCGCCCCATAAAAATATTTTCCATAACCGTCAGGCTGGGCACCAGACTGGTCTCCTGATACACAAGCACGATGCCGCTCTTGGCCGCATCTGTGGGATTTTTGAATTTCAACAGCTGACCATCCAGGTAAAATTCACCGCTGGTGGCATTTTCCGCACCGGCGAAGATCTTACACAGGGTGGATTTACCGGAACCGTTTTTGCCAAGCAGGGCATTGATCTTGCCGCTTTCAAAGGCAGCGCTCACATGGTCCAGAGCACGGGTACCGGGATAATCTTTCACAATGTTTTCACAGGAAAGTGTACTCACTTCATTCACCACTCTCTTTGATTGAAGAGGCTCCGGGATGCCCGCACCCCGGAGCCATGTTGCATTTAGAAGAACGGAATTTCAGGTGCGTTTAGCCCTGAGACAGCTTGTAGTAGCCATCCAGCCAGGTCTGAACACCGGCCAGATCCTCCTTGCTGTGGATAATGCCTTCCAGATAGACGGTATCGCCGCGGGGGCACTCCGTCTCTTCTCCACGCAGGGACTTTACCAGCTGCTCAACAGCCTTGTAACCCATGGTGTACATATCCTGCTCCAGGGTGCAATACAGAGGAGAGGTTTCGTCCAGAATCTGAGTAGCGGTCTGCTCGCCCATGTCGTAACCGACAACGGTCATCTTATCGGACAGACCCATGTTCATAACAACCTGAACCACAACATTGGTAAAGGCAGCGGAGGTGCAGAAGAATACATTGCAGTCGGGAGCGCCGGCCAGCATGGCTTCCACGATGGGCACATTGTCATTCTTGGAGGTGGAGGACTGCTGAGCAACAATCTCATACTTTACGCCATTGGCTTCCAGCTTCTCCAGAAAACCACCATAACGAGCCTTGGACTGCTCGGGGATGGCAGCGTCAAAGTCCATGATTGCAATCTTCAGGTCGTTGCCGTACTTGTCGGACAGGTACTTGGCGGTGTAGTCACCCAGCTTCTGACCATTGAGCAGATCCTGAGAGGTAAAGCCACCGCAGACGAAGGAAGCGTCGTTCAGCTTGATATTGGCCACGGCCACTTCGATACCCTTGTCATAAGCTTCCTTCAGGATGGGAATGGATGCCTCTTCGGAGTAGGGGGTGATGGCGATGCCGTCCACGCCCATGTCCATGTAACTGTAAACCAGCTGCTGCTCGTTGGCCAGGTCACCCATGGAGTTGCCGATTACAAGGTCTACACCGTAGGCAACCGCGGCATCTTCGTAACCCTGCTGCACCATCTTCATGGTGAACTCATCCTTGAATACGATACCGGCGATCTTCAGCTTTTCCTGTCCGGCCTCCGTAGCGGCAGGAGCATCGGTCTTTTCGGCAGCGGCGGGAGCTGCGGTGGTTGCGGTGGTGTCAGACTTGGCACAGCCGGCAAACATGCCGAGAACCATAGTCAGCGCGAGGACGATTGCAAGAATCTTTCTCATTTTGGGGGTCTCCTTTGTTTTTTATTTTACGCCACAAATATGCGGCATAATTTACAAAATAATTTCTGCGTTCCTTCTCTTTTTTGAGATTTCCGTTAAGTTTGCGTTTACGTAACCGCTTACATTTTGCGGTTCAAAAAAATGCAAAGCCATTTTCAAACTTTGTTCTTTGCATTTTTTCGAAAATTATCTAAGATTTCTCACAGAATCCCGCTTTACCAGGGAAGCGGAAAGCACCACAGCCTCCGGCAGCGTATCCTTCTGCTCCGTCTGGCGAAGCATCATCTGGATGGAGCGCCGCCCCATTTCATAAATCGGCTGATGGATGGTGGTAAGCTTCGGCTCAAAGGCAGAAGCCATGGCAATATCGTCGTATCCCACCACGGATACATCATTGGGAACCCGCAGACCCACATCCCCGGCCGCGGCGCATACGCCAAAGGCCAAAGAGTCGTTGGCACAAAAAATTGCGGTTGGACGGTTTTTCATGTCCAGCAGCTTCCTGGCAGAAGCTCTGGCCTCTTCCCGGTTTGTATTGTCCATAATGGCGTAGCGCTCGGCATAGCGCTTAAAACCAGCCTCACACATCGCCCGGTAGTATCCCTCGTAGCGCTGATAGCTGGGGTAACTGGCGGTGCGGCCGCCAATGTGGCCGATACGGGTATGCCCGCATTCCAGCAAATGCCGGGTGGCCTGATAGGCCGCCTGATCGTTGTTGATATAAATACGAGGCACATTCAACTCGTCGATTGGGTCGTTGATCAGCACCAGATGCCGCCCCTCTCCCGCCACCATTTTTGCAAAGTTGCGGGTTTCTGCCAGGCCGGTGGAAGCGACAATCACTCCATCAATCTGCTCGGAGCGCAAAGCATTGAGAAAATAATCTGTCACATAGCTATCGCATATGATATTAAACAGCAGAATCTGGTGGGCTTCCTTCGCCCCGTCAATGGCTCCGCGAATCAGCTCCGTGTAGAAGGGGTTGTCCGGTGTATTTTCATACACAAACAGCAGCGTATTGGTCTTCTGCTCTGCAAGTCCCTTGGCCTGTTTGTTTGGCTGGAATCCGTTTTCGTCGATGATCTGCTGAATAAAAGCTCTGGTTGCTTCGGAAACGCCCTTTTCGTTATTGATTACCCGAGACACGGTGGCTGTAGAGCACCCTGCCAGGCGTGCAATGTCTTTTAAGGTCATATTGCTCTCCCACTTTGTAATCCCGTACGCAAGCGTTTACGTTGTCTTTATCATAGCAGATTTTCCGTTTTTCGCAAGACGCAATACTCCACAGAAAACGTTTCCCGCTTTTGTACATTCTGTCTAATATCCGGCTGAGCGGAACCGGTTCCGCTTTCTCCGCCGGTAATCTTTCCTCCTCAGAAAAAAAGAAACTTTTTCCGTTTCTCTGCCAGCATCCCATAAATCTGATTCTGAACCGGCAGGCGTTTGCCCCGGGGATAGTGCCGGGCATACTCCTGCGCCAAATCTTTCTTTTCTTCCCTTCCCAGCCGTTCAATCATAGGCTGGGCAAAAGTCTGGATGGCGATCAGATACCATTCTGCCTGACTGCCCTTTTCCTGTGCCGCGGCAAACAGCAGGATATGCAGCGCCTGCAGCAGCGATGCATCCTCCGGATCGGTTTCCAAAAAGCACTGCACCCACTGCCCTACCCGGTTATAGAAAGCCATATGGTCGGCTTGCTTCTCTTCCCCCATCCCAAGGTATGCCTGTACCTTATTCCGGGAAGCAAATGTCGCTTTCGTCCAGGCAATGTAATCCTGTATTTCTTTTGTCAGTGTGTCCATGCCCTCACCTCTCCCATAGCATACCAGTCCGGAAGCCCCCCTGTCAACAAATTTTTCCCCCGCAACCTTGACATTCCCCAGCTTTAGGCTTATGCTAAGTAGCAATCAATACTTTGGAGGGTTCCCATGAACAAAACAACACAGATTGGAAACCGGATTGTCCTGTCCGGTGCGACACTTCTTATTCTGGCTTCTATGCTGTTTACCATTGTGAAAGCCTACCTGATTGGCGGTGCGGAGGCTCCCAGCCTGGGAATTTTGCTGCTGGCCATTGTAGTTCTTGGCGGCGGGATGGTGTTCGCCGGAATATATGCCCTGTCCCTTCTGAAAAAATATCCTGCACCCTCTGCCAAAAAGGCAGAAGAAACGGAGATGGATCCCAATGAATCATGCTGAACGTGCCGTAGAACTGTTTTACCAGGGGTATAACTGCGCCCAGTCTGTTACCGTTGCCTTTTCTGATGTGACCGGGTTGAGTGAGGAATTTTCTGCCCGGCTCAGTTCCTCCTTTGGTGGCGGAATGGGGCGCATGCGGGAAGTATGCGGTGCAGTCAGCGGAATGCTTACCGTACTGGGACTTGTATATGGGTACAGCATCCCCGGAGACGATGGCGTAAAACGAGCCCACTACCATAATGTGCAGCTGCTAGCCGGACAGTTTCGGGAACAGATTGGCAGCATTGTTTGCAGAGAAATACTGAAAAATCCTCCCTCTGATCCCAATCCCACCCCCAGAACGGAAGAATTCTACAAATCCCGTCCCTGTGCCAGGATGATCGCCACCGCCGCAAAACTGTTGGACGACTTTATTCAGGAGCACCCCATCCATGCATGATTTGATCTATTGCCAGCGGGATATTCCCCAAAATCAACTGCGCTACGGCCTGCGCAGCTCTGCCAAAACCGGCTGCGGCTGGATTGCCATGTACAATGCCTTGACGCTGCTGGGGGAAACACCCGACCCACAGGCACTGGTTCACGCCCTGGAAAAGCAGGTTCCCCTGCTCCATGGCAACATCGGCACCACCTGCCTGGCGCCTGCCATCCTGCTGAATAAATGGGGCTACCGGTGCTGCACAACCTCCGACCCTCAGCAATTTCAAGCCCTCCTGCGCCGCTACCCCACTGCCATTTTGTACTTCTATTGGCGAAAGGGACTGCGCATTGGCGCGCATTTCGTTGCCCTGCAGGCTACGGAACAGGGCATCTTTGGCTACAATACCTACGCCAACTCTTCCGGCCCCGATGCCTATGGAAAAGATTTGAATATGTTTCTGCGGGAGAAGGGATACTTTGGATGCATCCTGACCGGAATCGCCCCGGGGATTTCCCCCACCACAGCCGGTGAAGAAGTATCCTGATTGTATGGCTCAGAAGGCCATTGCCCTCATGGAGGATGTTCTCTCTTCGCAGAATGATCATACCACTCTGATCGACTGCATCACCAAAAACCAGTTTGCCTGGATACCTCCTAATCAAATCTTAAATTGACAGGATTGGTCTATTCGTGATAGACTTGCAGTGCAAGGTTTATCACGAATAGACCATTAAAAACAAAGGAGGGATCTGCAATGGAAGATCGAAAACTGGGACCGGTGGAGCTGCGGTTTGCGGAATTGGTATGGAACAACGCCCCCATCGCCTCCGGCGAATTGGTGAAGCTGTGCGCCCGGGAGTTGGAGTGGAAAAAATCCACCACCTATACCGTTCTGAAAAAGCTCTGCAAGGATGGATTGTTCCGGAACCAGGACGGGGTGGTAACGGTGCTTACCACCAGGCACGCTTATCAGACAGCCCAGAGCCGACAGTTTGTGGACAATACGTTCTCCGGCTCTTTGCCTGCTTTTGTGGCAGCCTTTGCCCAGGGTGGACGGTTGACGGAGCAAGACATTGACCAGCTGCGCCAGCTGATTGACCGCTTCGAGAAGGAGGGACAGGTATGAAGGAGCTGTTCGTTTTTCTGCTGAACAGAAGTCTCACCACCAGCTATTTGATTTTGGCAGTTCTGGTTTTACGCCTGTTGTTCCGAAAACTGCCGAAGGCACCCCAGTGCCTCCTGTGGGCGGTGGTGGCCGTGCGGCTGGTGCTGCCCATCTCTCCGGAAAGTGCCCTGAGTTTACTGCCAAAGCAGGCACCTGTATCTGCTGCACAGGCGGCGTATTCTGCCGCGGCGGTTCGCCCGCAAAGCGTAGCGCAGCCTCAACAGAGAACTGTCCCGATGCTGACCCCTGTCCAAACAGAAGCCTCTGTATCAGCCTTGCCGCCAAAGGGGCAGCTGCTCTCTGTTCTTACTGTTGTCTGGCTGGCAGGAGTCACCCTGATGCTGCTGTGCAGCCTGGTCAGCTATCTGAAGCTGAAAAAACGCCTGCAAATTTCTCTGCGGGTGAAAGACAACATTTATCTGTGCGATGACATTTCCGATCCTTTCGTATTGGGGGTATGGAAACCGAGAATCTACCTGCCTTCCACCATGGATTATAAGCAATATCCCTATATTCTTGCTCACGAGCGGGCACATCTGCGCAGGAAGGACGCCTGGTGGAAGCTGCTGGGGTACGGGATACTGTGCGTATACTGGTTCCATCCTCTGGTCTGGGTCAGCTATTGGCTGTTTTGCCGGGATTTGGAAATGGCCTGCGATGAGCAGGCAGTGCGGGGGATGGATGCTCAAAGCATAAGCAACTATGCCGATGCGCTCCTGCGCTGTGCATCCAGCCATCACAGGCTGGGCGCATGCCCGGTAGCCTTTGGAGAAAACGGAATAAAGACCCGGATCAGGAATTTGTTCCGGAAGAAAACCACAAAAATCTGGATTCTCGTGTTGTCGGTTCTGCTGGCAGGCGTGCTGTGCTGGTGCTGCTTTGCCAGCCCCAAACAGGCCGAAGAGAATCCCCTTCCGGATGGCTTCCTGCTGGAGCAAACCGGGACAAACCAGTATGTCATTACTCACGACGGTGCGCAAATCGGTGGACTGACCACCAGCGTCCTGCTTGGGCAGGAAAGCTTTGAGGAGATCTGGCGCCTGCTGGGGATTGACATCTACATTGCCGAATATATTGGCGGCGGCGACAATTGGTCAGTTCGACCTGTGGACGGAGAAGAGTGCAGCCACAATCTGATCCGAACCGATACAGCTCTTTACGACCTGTGGCTGCTGTCAGACTGGTATCATTCGAATGGCAACAGTCAATACCAGCTTGCCGGTTTTTTCCGGACATACCTGGAAGAACACCCGGATGCTCTGAAGCCGGAAATGGTGGAAAACAGACAGGAAGATGCCGCTGCCCTGGAGTTTTTCCGGAAGTATCTCCAGCAGCTGGCATCCGGAACCGTGGAGTCCTGGGCGAAAATGGTTTATTTCCCCAATGAAGCCTGCCGTGTGGAAGCAATCGAAAACTGGCAGCGTTACACCATCGAACTGCAGCAGTGGGAACGGGTCAACGAAAACCTGTGGGCGTTTACCCTCCCGCTTCCTTCTGAAGATGCCGAAATATACATGTTTGTGGCCAATATGGACGGTAACAAGCAAATCATATGCAATGTGAAAGAAATCCCGGAAAGCTTACAGGAAAACCTTCGTGCTTATCGATATACACTTGACGTGGAAAAATGTCATTACCAGGATCTGGATTTGACCCAGATTTATTATGATCTTCGACAATTTGCGGATCCCGTCAGCATAGAATGCTATAGCCTGGAAGATACTGGTACATTATCCTGGCTTGACTTCCAGGGCAGTACGGATGTATGGACAATGGAGCAGTCGCTGCCCGATGTTACCCTGCCCGAAAGCATAGACGTTGGCTGCGTAATGACTTCCAATGAAGGAAATGTGCTGGTTATTCAGGATGGTCTGGATTATATGGCTATTTTTCTGGAGGATGGAAGCCATTACATGCGTGTTTATGGTTTTACCTGTGGGGAAATTCTGGACTATATCAGCGCCTGGGCGCTGAACCATCAGCAAAGTATCATAAAAACACAAACAGAATAAAGCATCCCCTTCGCACACAGCAGTATGCCCCGCTATTTCGAGAATCGGAGATAGCGGGGCTTGTTTTGGGTGGATTTGAATGAAATGTTAATTTTTTTGCACCTATTGCAATTTCAAAATTTCGTGCTAAAATATTGCGTAGCTTGCTACTTAATAAAGGAGGGAAAGCCTTGATTTCCTACGGTCGTCAGTTTCATATGGTCAGCTGTGCCATGCGCCAGCGGATGGATCAGACATTGGCTTCCATGGAGCTGACCAGTGCCCAGGGGCATATTATGGGCTACCTGGCACACTGCCAACAGCCCCCCTGTGCCAGAGACATTGAGCAGGATTTTCATCTTTCCCATCCCACAGTTTCCGGGCTTCTGGCCAGGCTGGAAAAGAAGGAATTCATCACCCAGCAGCCAGATCCCCAGGACAAGCGGAGGAAGCTGATTTACATTCTGCCCAAAGGCAAAGCCTGCAATGAAGCTATGGATGCGGTCATTGCGGACAATGACAATCGGCTGCTAAGTGGCTTTTCCCAGGAAGAACGCTTCCAGTTCCAGGCGCTGTTAGCCAGGGCGCTGGACAACGTTTCTCAGGGACAATTTATTCCAAAGGAGGAATCCCATACATGATTCGACGATTGGCCCGGTGTATCCGGGAATACAAGTGGACTGCCCTTGTCAGCCCACTGGCAATGGCTGGCGAAGTGGCAATGGAGGTAACCATTCCTCTGGTCATGGCAGACCTGTACGACTTTGGCATTGCTGCCAGCAATATGAGCGTTGTGGTGCAGAAAGCACTGCTGCTGTTGCTGTGCGCCCTGGCTTCGCTGATGTTCGGCGTGCTGTCTGCTACCTATGCCGCCAAAGCCGCAACCGGCTTTGCCCGGAACCTGCGGCACGATATGTACTACAATGTACAGAATTTCAGCTTTGCCAATATTGACAAATTTTCCACCGCCTCTATTGTCACCCGTCTGACTTCCGATGTGGCAACTCTGCAAAACGCGTTCCAGATGTCCATCCGTATGGCCATCCGCTGCCCGATGATGCTGATTCTGGCAATGGTATCTTCTCTGCGTATCAGCCCCAAGCTGAGCACGGTGTACTTTGTGGCCATTCCCATTCTGGCCGCAGTACTGCTGGGTATCGTACCCATGGTCTTCAAGATCTTTGACCGGGTGTTCCAGACCTATGATAAGCTGAACAATGTGGTGCAGGAAAATGTCCACGGCATCCGTGTAGTGAAGAGCTTCGTTCGGGAAGATAAGGAAGTTGACAAATTCTCTGCCATTTCCCAGTCTATTTATAAAGATTTCTGCAAGGCAGAGCATATTCTGGCGCTGAACTCTCCGGTTATGCAGTCCTGCGTATATATCTGCATTTTGGTGATTTCCTGGGTGGGTGCGCATCTGGTCGTTCAGTCCGGAAACAATGCTGCCTTCGGCCTGACAACAGGCGAGCTGAGCTCCATGTTCACCTATACCACCCAGATTCTTTCCAGCCTGATGATGCTGTCCATGGTGTTTGTTATGACCATCATGGCTCGCGCTCCGATGCACCGCTGCTATGAAATTCTGGTGGAAGAACCCAGCCTGACCTCTGCGGAGAACGCGGTGAAGGAAGTAGCCGATGGCTCTATCGATTTTGAGAATGTTTCCTTCCGCTATTCCGCTAAAGCAAAGCACCGGGCGCTGAAAGAAGTGAACCTGCATATTCCCAGCGGTGCCACCGTCGGTATTCTGGGCAGCACCGGTTCCTCCAAGACAACTCTGGTACAGCTGATTCCCAGACTGTACGATGCTACCCAGGGTACCGTAAAGGTGGGCGGCATCGATGTCAAGGACTATGACCTGGAGACACTTCGGGACAATGTTGCCATGGTACTGCAGAAGAACACCCTTTTCTCCGGCTCTATCAAGGAAAACCTGCGCTGGGGCGATGCCAATGCTACAGACGAAGATCTGGTACGGGTATGCAAGCTGGCCTGTGCGGATGAGTTTATCCAGAGCTTCCCCGATGGGTACGATACCCATATCGAACAGGGAGGCACCAATGTATCCGGCGGCCAGAAGCAGCGGCTGTGCATTGCCCGGGCATTGCTGAAAAAACCCAAGATTCTGATTTTGGACGATTCCACCTCTGCGGTGGATACCCATACCGATGCCATGATCCGCAAGGCATTCAAAGAAGAAATCCCCGGCACCACCAAGCTGATCATCGCCCAGCGGATTTCTTCCATCCAGGATTCCGATTTGATTCTGGTTATGGAAAATGGCCAGGTAGCCTGTGTGGGTGACCACGACACCCTGATGAAGCAGTCCAGCTTCTACCGTGGCATTTACGAGTCTCAGCAGAAAGGAAGTGAGGACTGATGCCTCCTGTAAGAATGCGTGGGGACGGCCGAAAAGCTGCCAACCCCAAGAAAACCATGCTCCGGCTTCTGAGCTATATGAAGCGCTATGCCCCTGTTCTGGTTCTGGTTCTGGTGTGCATCATCCTGTCCTCTGTTGCCCAGGCGCAGGGAAGCAAAGCTCTGGGTCCCCTGGTGGATGTCTATATCCGGCCTATGGTAGATTCCGGAAGCGCGGATTATACCCCTCTGCTTGGCTATCTCGTAAAAATGGCCAGCTTTTTCGCACTTGGTATTCTGGGTAACTTCCTGTTCCAGTACCTGATGGTGGGCGTTACGCAGGGTGTGCAGAAGCAGATCCGTGATGAATTGTTCACCAAGATGCAGCGGCTGCCCCTGCGGTATTTTGACAGCCACCCCGCCGGAGATATTATGTCCCGCTACACCAGCGATATTGACACTCTGCGTCAGGTGATCTCCCAGTCCATTCCCCAGTGTGTCTCCTCCATCGTTACTTTGGTGGTGGTGCTGTGGAATCTGGTGGATACTTCCTGGATTCTTACCATTGTGATGGCTTTCACCGTATCTGCCGTGGTATTTGCCACAAAGGTTCTGGCAGGCAAGTCCGCCGGCTACTTCATCGGCCAGCAGCGTGCGCTGGGTGCGGTAAATGGCTATATCGAAGAAATGATCTCCGGCCAGAAGGTGGTCAAGATCTTCAATCATGAGGACACCTGCAAGAAGGAATTCGATGCCATCAACGAGGAGCTTCGTGCCAATGCCTATAACGCCGGTAAGTTCTCCAATATGCTCGGCCCCATCAACAATAACCTGGGCTATGTGCAGTATGCCATTCTGGCGGTTTTCGGTGGACTGCTGTGCGTCAAGAGCGACGAGGGTTTGCTCACCCTGGGCAACCTGATGGCTTTCATGGTGCTTTCCCGCAGCTTCAACCAGCCCATTTCCCAGATTTCCAACCAGATCAATGCCATTGTGATGGCACTGGCCGGTGCAGAGCGGATCTTTACCCTGATGGACGAGGAGCCGGAGCAGGACGAGGGCTATGTCACTCTTGTCAATGCCCATATTGATCCCGATGGTACCGTTCACGAGTGCAAGGAGCATACCGGCCACTGGGCCTGGCGGCATCCCCACCAGTCGGATGGAACCGTCACCTATACAGAACTCAAGGGCGATATTACCATGCACGAAGTTGACTTTGGCTATGTGCCGGAGAAGACTGTGCTGCATGATGTCACCTTGTATGCCCACCCTGGCCAGAAGATTGCCTTCGTTGGTGCGACCGGTGCAGGCAAGACCACCATTACCAATCTGATCAACCGGTTCTATGATATTGCCGATGGCAAGATCCGCTACGATGGCATCAATGTGAACAAAATCTGCAAGTCGGATCTGCGCCGCTCTCTTGGCGTTGTCCTGCAGGAGACCAACCTGTTTACCGGAACTGTCATGGACAACATCCGCTACGGCAATCTGGAAGCAACAGACGAGCAGTGCATCCGTGCCGCCCAGCTGGCCAATGCCCATGATTTCATCACCCGTTTGCCGGATGGCTACGATACCATGCTTACCTCCAACGGTGCCAACCTCTCCCAGGGGCAGCGGCAGCTTCTGGCCATTGCCCGGGCAGCGGTGGCAGATCCCCCCGTTATGATCATGGACGAGGCTACCTCCTCCATCGATACCCATACAGAAGCTCTGGTGCAGGCAGGTATGGACGCACTGATGAAGGGCAGAACCGTCTTCGTCATCGCCCACCGGCTCTCCACAGTCCGCAATTCCGACTGTATTATGGTTCTGGATCACGGCCGGATCATTGAACGGGGCACCCACGATGACCTGATCGCCATGAAAGGCACGTACTACAAATTGTATACCGGTGCATTCGAACTGGAATAACACTTTTCCCAAGCAGCCCAGGCTGCCTGGGAAATCCGCCCCCCTGTTTTCGTTACGTGAAAACAGGGGGGCTTTGCAGACAGGGCATCTATTCCGGACATTTTTTGTGCCAATCGCCCTTTGCTTATTTATTCATGGGCATGGTCATACGCCCGCTGGATTTCTTCCGGCAGGTGGTCGGGGAGGAGTTTGCGGACTTCGGTATCACTGCCCTGGGCGATGGATTGCTCGTAAAACCAGCATTTGTATTTCAGCATATCCAGCACCTTGCTCAGCCGCTGGATTTCCGCTTCCACGGTTTCCTTTTGCCTGTCAAACAGCGCCTTCCGCTGGGGGTAGGTGGCGGGGCCTTCCACGCACCAGCCTATGAACTGCTTGATGTCCTTGATTTCCAGCCCGGAACGCTTCAGGCACTCGATGATGCGCAGGGTCTCCAGCTCCCGGTCGCTGAATTTGCGGATGCCGGAGGCACGCTCCAGCCCCGGAAACAACCCCTGCTTGTCGTAATAGCGCAGTGTGGAAATGGGAATACCAAACATTTCCGATACTTGTCCAATGGTATACATAATAAATTCCTCACAAAATTTTCAAAAAACACTTGACCTAAAGTCAGGTTTAGGTGCTATTCTAATGATAGCAAATCAGAATCCAGATTGCAATGGAAATTTTTAAATGTGGGAGGAATGATCGTATGAATTACATTACCTTATCCAACGGCGTAAAAATGCCCCAGTTGGGCTATGGTGTTTATCAAGTCACCAAAGACGAATGCGAGCGTTGCGTCTCCGATGCCCTGAAGGTGGGCTATCGGCTTATCGACACTGCCCAGAGCTACTTCAACGAGGAAGAGGTGGGCAGAGCTATCGCCAAAAGCGGTATACCCAGAGCGGAAATTTTCCTGACCACTAAAGTTTGGATTGAACATTACGGCTATGAGGAAGCAAAAAAGTCCGTGGTGGAATCCATGGACAAATTGCAGGTGGACTACCTCGACCTGTGCCTGCTGCACCAGCCCTTCGGGGATGCCTACGGGGCTTACCGGGCATTGGAGGAACTGTACGAGGAGGGAAAAATCCGTGCCATCGGCATTTCCAACTTCTATACCGACCGGATGATCGACTTTGCTTCCTTCAACCGCATCAAACCCATGGTAAATCAGGTGGAAATTCATCCCCACAACCAGCAGGTGGAAGCCAAGGTCTGGCACGACAAATACGGCATACAAATGGAAGCCTGGGCACCCTTTGGCGAAGGTCGGGGCGATATGTTCCGCCTTCCGGAGCTGAAAGCCATTGCCAAAAAGTACGGCAGGACTGTGGCCCAGGTGATTCTGCGCTGGCATTTGCAGCGGGGCATTGTTGTGATCCCCAAGTCCACCCATATTGAGCGGATGGAGGAAAACTTCAATGTTTTTGACTTCGCTCTCAGCGAGGAGGACATGACTGCCATTGCCGCACTGGACAAAAAGAAAAGCAGCTTTTTCTTGCATACAGATCCCAAAATGGTTGAATGGTTCGTGAAAATGGTGGAAGAACGAAAAAAACAGCACGACTGTACCAAGGATAAGAAGAATTGGTAATGGATAAAGGAGGACATTTCCATGAGAAAGAATTTTGGTGCCAAGCCTATTTTGTATCCCCAGCCGGTATTTATCATCGGCTCTTACGATGAAAATGGCAACCCTGATGCCATGAACGCCGCCTGGGGCGGTCTCAGCGAAAGCGACGAGATTTCCCTGTGCCTCAGTGCCGGACACAAGACGGTGAAGAACATTCTGAAAAGAAAGGCCTTTACCGTCAGCATGGCCACTGCCGATACCATGGTAGCCTGCGACTACGTGGGTCTGGTTTCCGGCAATCAGGTGGCAGACAAGCTGGCAAAGGCAGGCTTCCACACGGAAAAGAGCGCCTTTGTGGATGCCCCCATCATCCAGGAGCTACCTATGGCGGTGGAGTGCGAATTTCTCAGCTATGACCCGGAATCCTGCCGCATGGTAGGAAAGATCGTCAATGTCTGCGCTGAGGAAAGGGTGCTGACCGGCGGAAACATCGACCCTATGAAACTGCGCCCCATCACCTTTGACGCCATGAACCGGGCTTACCATGTGCTTGGTGAAAAGGTGGGTAACGCCTTCTCCGATGGTGCGGTATTAAAGTGAGGTAGGATATGAGCAAAAATGTTCTGATTTTGTCCGGCAGCCCCAGAAAGGGCGGCAATTCCGACCTGCTGTGCGACCAGTTTGCCAGGGGTGCAACGGAAGCCGGACACAATGTAGAAAAAATCCGGGTTGTGGAAAAGAGTATCCACCCCTGCATTGCCTGCTACCATTGCCGGGATCACGGCGGGGAATGCGTATTCAAGGACGACATGGCGCATGTTTTGCAAAAAATCATCGATGCGGATGTGCTGGTGCTGGCCAGCCCTGTGTATTTCTACTCCATCGATGCACAGCTGAAAGCCCTCATTGACCGCACCGTGGCTCGGTGGCTGGAAGTGAAGAACAAAGAATTCTACTATATCGTCACCATGGCAGACGAGGAAGCCGTTTCAGCCGACACCACTCTGGCCTGTTTCCGTGGCTACGCCGACTGCGTGGAGGGTGCCGTGGAAAAGGGCATCATCCTTGGCGGCGGCACCTATGAAAAGGGAGAAATCAAAACCCACGCCGCTATGCAGGAAGCCTACGAAATGGGCAAGGGTGTTTGACCTTTCCCGACAGATAGATTAAGCCCCAGCCAAACCTGTTCTGGGTTCGGCTGGGGCTTTTGCGTTATTTGGTGAAATACCGGGGATTGAACCCTTCGACCTGAATGGTTTTCATCATGGCTTTGAAGGTACCGATATTGAAGTTTTCTCCCATGCAGAACACCTCGTAATCTACCCCCAGATAAGACAGGAACAGTCCCGTTTCCCGGTAGCCGTTTCGCAGATAGAAGCAGCGGCGTTTTTTCCGCTGCTCCGGATTCGGGGCAGTATCGTCCAGCATTTCAAAGTCTACGGTGTGTATTTTATCCGGGTATTCTGATTTCAGTGTTTCAATGGCACAGCTGCCATAACCCTTGCCCCGGCTGTCTGCATCGATGGCAAGGAAGAACAGATACGCCATATTCTCATAAAGCTTCACTACCATAAAGCCCACAAAGGTATCTTCATCCAGTAGCGCCAGAAAGTCACAATTGTCCGACTCGGCCATTTTGACAAGCTCTAACGGGGCAAGGTATTCCTCCGGCGGGAACGCTTCTTTGGCAAGGATATTTACCTGGTTCCAAAACCGGCTTTCCCGGGTGATCGGTTCTACATTCAATCGCATGATAACCTCCATAGCCTTTTCCATGATGCGCCATTATAGCATGGGCAGCAGGATTGTGCAATGGGTTTTGGAATTGTTTCAAAACCGTTCAAAAATCTCTTGACAAAATGAAAAATGGGGCGTATACTGAGCGACAGCAAAATATTGTGGTCATCGGAGAACGCCCGGTCGTAACCGGGTGGTTGAGAAGATGCCGAGTGCGCTCGGTCGGCAAAGCAGCTTGCTGCTTTGTGGACCGGGCGTATTTTTTGTGTCCCAATATTTCATTTTTGGAGGTATTTATGATGGAAATGACAGAAAAACCAATCAAACCGCTGTTTTTTAAGTATCTGCTGGCCGCCTTTGGCAGTGCCTTGGTGGGGGCGGTTTACACTTTGGTGGATATGGCGGTTATCGGCCAGTACGCCGGCCCCACGGGAACGGCGGCCATTGCGCTGGTGATGCCGGTGTGGTCCTTTATTTGTAGTTTGGGCATTCTCACCGGCATCGGCGGCAGCGTGCTTTACAGCAACGCAAAAGTCGAAAGCGGGGCACGGAAGGCCAACTCCATGTTTACCGCCGCCATGGTGGCAACGGCCGGAATCGCTGCAATTGTCTGGCTGCTGATGATTTTCTGCGACAAACAGCTGCTGCGCCTTTTGGGCTCAGAGGGCGAGCTGATGGAAATTGGCCTTATCTATCTGAAACCCCTGAAGGCAGCAATCCCGGTGTTTATTTTCAGCCAGATGCTGGCGGCATTTTTGCGCAATGACAACGATCCGGGGCTGGCTACCTTTGCGGTGGTGTTTACCTCGATTCTGAACATTGTGGGAGATTATCTGCTGACCTTCACCTTTGACATGGGCGTGTACGGTGCGGCACTGGCAACAGCATTGAGCAATCTGATTTCCGTGGGCATCATGCTGACCCACTTTCTGAAAAAGAAGAACACGCTCCGTTTTGTGAAACCGGAGCGCCTGCTGCATACCTGCGGACGGATTTTCGCCATCGGCTTTTCCGTGTTCTTCGTGGATTTGGCCATGGGTATTATGACCATGCTCTACAACCGGCGGATTTTGCAGCTGCTGAATAACGATGCCCTGTCCGTGTTCGGTGCCATTGCCAGCCTGACCACGGTGGTGCAGTGCTGCTCCTACAGCATCGGTCAGGCGGCGCAGCCCATTCTCTCTGCTAACTTCGGCGCAGGGAAAATGGATCGTGTCCGCAAGGTGCTGAAATACGGCATTTTGACCTCCGTGGCCTTCGGTGCCTTCTGGATGGTGGTCACTCTGGCGCTCCCCACCACCATCATCCAGCTGTTTATGGATGCCACGGACAGCGTCCTTGCCATTGCCCCTGCCATTTTGCGCAAATACGGCATCGGCTATCTCTTTGCCCCCTTTACCCTGTTCGCAACCTACTATTTCCAGAGCATCCTGAAAGCCAGAATCTCACTGGGCATCTCCCTGTCCCGGGGTCTTATCATCGGCGGCGTGATGCTGTATATCCTGCCTGCCCTCTTTGGCCCGGACAGCCTGTGGTTTGCTATGCCTGTGGCAGAAATCTCCGTGGCGCTGGTCACAGCCGTCCTCATGGGACGCTTTACCCAGAAGCTGGAGGAATAATTACGGAAGCTTCAGCCGTTACCCCTTTGGGGAGCGGCTGGGGCTTTCCCCTGTTGGTAAAAAACCAGAAAATCCCACCCCTTGCACCATTGACAAGGAGCAAAAATGGTACTACAATATGGCTGAAACCAGAGAGGCTGCCATGGGCGGCTTTTCAAAAACCTAGTAGTTAGTTGCCGCTAACTATATAACAGGAAGTGTTATGATGAAGAAAACCTTTTGGGATCGCACTGCAAAGATCTATGACCGCTTTATGCGCAAAGACCATAAAGCGTACAAACAGATGTATGCGCTAATCTATCCCGTGGTGCGGCACAAGCAGGTGCTGGAACTGGCCACCGGGACGGGGCTGATTGCCAGGCACATTGTCCGCGCTGCTGACCATATTGAAGCTACGGATGCCTCCCCGGAGATGATTGCCCAGGCAAAACAGGGCGTGCAGTCCACCAAGCTCCACTTTTCGGTGCAGGATATGTTCTGTCTTCCCTATGACCAGTCCTTTGATGTGGTCATTGTGTCCAACGCACTGCATATTGTGCCGGAACCGGAGAAGGCACTGGCAGAAATCAAGCGGGTGCTGAAGGACGACGGTGTGCTGATCGCCCCCACCTTTACCCACGCCGGGAACGACTTTTTGGGCAACGTCAAAGCGTTCTTTATGACGCTGGTAGGCTTTCGCCAGTACAGCAAATGGTCAAGTGAAAGCTATCTGGATTTCCTGCGGGAGCAGGGCTGGACGGTGCAAAAGAGTGACGTTTTGAAGGCCAGTTTTCCACTGACTTATGTGGAATGTGTGAAAGGAGAAACATTATGAAACCGAATTATAAGAATTGGGTACCCAAAATTTTGATTGCAGGCATGGCGGCTGCAACGGTGATCTCTATTGCGGCACTGACTGTCTTTGGCATTTGCGGACTTTGGGTAACGAAAACATGGCGGATCATCCTTGCCATTGCGTTTGCCGTCGCTACCATCGGTTGCGGGAAAACACTGCAATGGAGCATCACGGCTTATCATGCCTTTTCCTATGATGGAAAGCGGCAGCTTTCCCGGAAAATCATTGAGGGAACTGCGGAATATATCACCCTGCCCGATGGCGGTATTGGTTTGGATATTGGCTGCGGCAGCGGTGCGTTGACAATCGCCACAGCCAAGCGAAATCCTCGGGGACGCATGGTGGGCGTTGACCGCTGGGGCAAGGATTACGCAGAGTTCAGCCTGCCCCTCTGCCAGAGCAATGCCAAAGCGGAAGGGGTCAGCAACGCAGAATTTCAAAAAGGCGATGCCATGAAATTGCCCTTCCCTGACGAAACCTTCGATGCCGTGACGAGCAATTATGTATATCACAATATTTCAGGCGTAGATAAGCAGGAGCTTTTACTTGAAACCTTGCGAACCTTGAAAAAAGGCGGCACCTTCGCCATTCACGATTTAATGGGCAAAAACCGCTACGGCGATATGGAGACGTTCTGCAAAAAGCTAAAAGAAATGGGTTATGCGGAAATTCGCATGATTGACACCACCGACGGGATGTTTATGACGAAGAAAGAGGCAAGTCGCCTGATGCTGCAAGGCTCGACACTGCTGGTGGGGAGAAAGTGATGCAGGACGAGGAACTGCAATTTGACCGTACCTGCCAGGTTCTGTACTCCAAACCATGTAAGAAGCAGATTCAGGCAAAGATTGCCCTACATTATCCGGTAGCGGAGCGGGAAACGGTGTGGGAGCAGATACAGCGACAATATGTTACATACCTTTCCGACTGGCGTACCGACCTCGGCGGCAGTAAAAATTTCCACAACGGCGTTGCTGACGTTGCTTGTCGGACCAAGGTTTTCCGGTGTGTGTAAGAGCGAAGCCAAGCGGGATAAGCTGAAAGCGAAAATGCAAAAACGAAGTGCAGATGGCGGCGGAGACAAATCTCTGGAATTTGCCAACAGCTTTATTGAGAATATGGCGTTTTTGCACCCCAAAACCATCACCCGGCAGTTTTACTCCGACTACATCACGCCGCTGGAAGATGGCATTTCCGTAGACGGCACTACCGCGCATTCCAACACTCTTTTGGTTGCCCATTGCCGCAAAAAGTGATAAAATAGTCCTAAACAGGAAGGAGCTGGCAAGTAACAATGAGCAACGAAAACACATGGGATAAACTCCTTCAGATTCAGACCGGTGGGCGGGATGAAACCAATGCCGACGAGTATCACCATCCTTATGAACCAACACCTTACAGCGTTCTGGAACGCTTGGCCAGCAGCGGATTCATTGGAAAAGAGGATGTGGTACTGGACTATGGCTGCGGAAAAGGTCGTGCAGGCTTTTTCCTGTCCTATCGGGAAAAATGCAAAACCATCGGCATCGAATATGACGACAGGATTTATGAGCGCGCGCTGGAAAATCGAAAGACAACCATTTCCAGAATCAAGCCTGACTTTGTTCTGACAAAGGCAGAAGAATATGAAGTGCCGCCGGACATCACCCGGTGCTATTTCTTCAATCCTTTTTCCGTGGAGATTCTCAACAAGGTCATGGCCAGGATCCTGGAATCCTGGTACGAACACCCACGGGAAGTATTTCTGTTCTTTTACTATCCGGCGGATGAATTTCTTGCCTACCTGATGACCGTGGAGGAGCTGGAGTTTTACGATGAGATCGAATGTGACGACCTGTTTGATGGAAATGACCCCCGGGAGCGGATTATAATTTTTCAGCTGCCGGATTATCCATTGGATTGATTCAGACTCACTTCAAATATCTTTCCCGCTTTTGGAAATACTTGCCCTTTCCTCCTGTACCACAATTATAACCAAGAACGAATATCGAGGTGCTTACAATGAAAGCCTTAACCTACACTGAACATGGAAAATTCGCCCTCACGGAGAAACCCAAGCCGAAAATTCTGGATTCCCGGGATGCTGTTGTCCGGGTGACACTCAGCAGTATCTGCACCAGCGATCTGCACATCAAACATGGCTCGGTACCCCGGGCGGTTCCCGGCATCACGGTGGGCCATGAGATGGTGGGTGTGGTGGAGGAAGTTGGCTCTTCTGTGACCACTGTAAAGCCCGGTGACCGGGTGACGGTGAATGTGGAGACCTTCTGCGGCGAGTGCTTCTTCTGCCAGCACGGCTTCGTAAACAACTGCACCGACCCCAACGGCGGCTGGGCCCTGGGCTGCCGTATCGACGGCGGACAGGCAGAATTCGTCCGGGTTCCCTATGCGGATCAGGGGCTGAACAAGATTCCCGGTGCCGTTACGGACGAGCAGGCTCTGTTCGTTGGAGATGTGCTGGCCACCGGCTTCTGGGCCGCCCGAATCTCCGAAATCACCGAGGGCGATACCGTCCTTATCATTGGCGCGGGCCCCACAGGGCTGTGTAGCCTCATGTGCGTCATGCTAAAGAATCCCAAGCGCGTCATCGTCTGTGAAAAAGACCCGGCCCGGATCGCTTTTGTCCAGGAACATTATCCCGAAGTACTGGTCTGCCAGCCGGAGGACTGCGAGGAATTCACGGCTTCCCACTCCGACCATGGCGGCGCGGATGTGGTGCTGGAAGTGGCAGGCGCCAAGGATACCTTCCGCCTGGCATGGCGTTGCGCCCGACCCAATGCCATCGTCACCGTGGTCGCCCTCTACGATGAAGCCCAGAGCCTGCCCCTGCCGGATATGTACGGCAAGAACCTGACCTTCAAAACCGGCGGCGTGGATGGCTGCGACTGTGCTGAGATTCTTTCCCTCATCGAAGCAGGTAAGATCGATACCACGCCGCTGATCACTCACCACTATAAGCTGGAAGATATTGAGGAGGCTTATCGGGTGTTTGAAAAAAAGCTGGACGGGGTTATTAAGATTGCAATTGCGCCTGGCGGTGCTATGGGAACGCTGGATTGAAATAGTAAGAGAAGTACAGATTTTGGAAAACAGCTGGAAGACTGGAGAAAGATTAAAACATATCTGAATAAGTCATAACCATAAATGAACCAGTGATTTACTCAGCCGTGCACCCGGTAAACCAGTCAAGCTATTAGACTGCCTTTTTTTCATAGTGTCCCTTCCGTAGCTGCCTACCGGACAATTTTCTTATCATTCCCTTCAGGCAGGATAAAGTCAGCGCCATCTCTTTGTGAGACGGCGCTGATTTTATCTGGATATTTGCTCCAAAATACTTGGATCTTTCAGCTTGTCATCCTCGGCAAACAGAAGGATTTTGGACAGGATTTCTCCGGTTTTGGGGTCGTCATCCGCAAAGGGCAGGAAAATTCTTCCCCGGTGCTGGGAATGGACAGGAATTACATTCAGCATGGTGCCGCCAAGCTGGTGGACAACACCGCTGCCCAGATGGACACAGTAGCGCGCCAGCTTTCCATCGATGATGGCATGACTTCCTTCCACCGTGACATTTGTAAGGCGCAGGAGCGGCAAAGCAAAGGATACAATGGCTGCGCGCATCTCCACCGTAGAGTGACTGGTTTCCGGGTCCACGCCACCGGCATGGGCAACGGATACGGCCATATCCACATCTCGCATCACCTCAGAGAAGATCACATCAGGGATGTCGTCGATCTTCATAGCCTTTCCGGTCTCCCGATGGTAGAAAGCAACATATTCCAGGGTAGGTGCTTCTATATCAGCAGGTGTAAACCAGTCTGCCAGAGCATAGATGGTAGCAACAACATTTTCCTGATAATAGATTTTTTGAAGTCCTGCATCAATATCCGCCACCCAGCGGCGCTCCTTCAGGCAGGCTGCAGCCTTTCTGGGTTGGATCTGATTGCCCGCATAGCGCAGGGAGGTACAGCAGCCAAGTTCTTCCTCAGTCTTGACATACAGCTCCCGGAACACCTGTCGGAAGGGCTGGACAATTTTATGTTCAAACAAGTATTGCTGGAAGCTGTGCCAGCATCCGCCACGGTACAGATGCAGCGGGTGCGCCACCAGAATTTTGGCTTCCGGCCGTTCTTCCAGAACCGTACCCGCCAAGTCCCACAGGGCATTTTCCCGGAACAGCCCCAATGTCTCCCCGGATTTGAAAACGAGCCTGGATACAATGGGCAAAACCACAGGGTTTTCCCGGAGCTGTCTCAGTTCTTCCAGGGTAAATTCCGTGCCATCCTCCATAGCCTGCTCAAACATCCTGCGGGTACGGCGGTACTGCTCAGTCAGCTGCTTCTTCATTTCCTGCAGGCGAAGGACATACGGCTCTTTCTTTGCCTTCGCCGGAATGGATTTCAGCAGTTTTCCATCTTTGCAGCAGCGGATCCCGGCGGTTCCCTGATCGTCAATGAGCAGCCGGAATGTCCACTCCCCTACCTGCTTTTCCTGAAAAAGCTCCCTGTTATTTTCCACAAGCTTTGTTTCCATCCGCAATGTCAGCCGCATAGTATCGGCGTAGCCGGCATTGGTTGCCAGGTTCCGCAGAGCCGTCTCCACCGCCTTCTTTTCGCTGGCAGCGCGCTGCGCACCAAAGCTGCGGCTTTCTTTCCCGAACCGGCGCAGATACAGATAGCGATGGATCAGATCATCCTCACCCGTCAGAGGGATGATGGCATAGGCCATGAGCAAGTCCTTGTTCCGCTTATCCCGGATGGCATTCTCCGTCTGCCCAACATTCAGACGGCCAAGTGCTGCATCCGCATACTTTCTGGCCCGGGTGTGCTTGCTGCCATCGGAAATGTACTTGGCGGCATCATAAATCAGGTCAAACTTCTTTTCCCCAAGCTGAGCAAAAGCCTCCCGGAACCAATCCACATCGAAAGCCCCCTGGTTCAGTTCCTCCTCACTCAGAGGTGTAAACCTGGCTATGACTGCCTTTCTCTGCTCATCGAAGCGTTCGTTCATATGCGCCATAAAGTAATAGCAGGCGGATTTAAATCCCGGAAGCTTCAGATACCCACCAATTATATCGATCCATGCAGGGCTGAACAGAGCAGCTTCCACCAGGCGCTTTTCCGTGATGTCCGTCCCCCGGAGCAACTGCCCCAGCTTCCGTTCGTCATCTCCCGGTTCCGGCACACATCTGGCCAGAAGGTGGCTCAGGTTCCCCCGCCTGGATTGACTGGTTCCCCAATAGTAAACAGTTCTGTCCAGAGAGTCCTTCCCCAGAGCGGAAAGAATCTTTACAAAGGTCTCCATGCCGGAAAGCACATGGATGCCTTTGACATAGGCGGAATACTCCGTAGGGGTGTCCCCACGAAGCAATTCTTTCTTTACAACCACCGGAACCAATTTGTCCGCAGTGTATCTGCACAACTGCGCAAGCTTCTGCTGCTCCGGGCTCAAGTCCGCATTTCCGCCGATAAAGTTGCGGACAACATATTGATCGTATGCGGAAAATGTTTTGTGGGAAACCATCTCCCCCTGGGCAGGCAGCATAGCCTTCACACCGGTGACAAGCTTCAGCGCCCGCTCAAAGAAAGCGGGAGACATCAGGTGGCAGTACAGAGAGCGCTCTGAAATCAGGCCGAAATACCGGGCATAGAGATACGTGGCTGCATCCGGCAGCACCTCCGCCCGTACCGGCAAAGAATTCTCCTGATAAATCCGGTTCAGCACAACGGCCAGGCTGCCGTTGACCGAACGGCCGTGTTTCGTCATATAGGATTCGGTGGATGCAAAGGTGCGCCCATAGACATTCAGCAAAACCGGAATCCGGTAGCCTAGGTTTTCTTCAAAGGCTGTGGATAATTTGCTGAAAATCCGGCCGATTTGCGGATGGGCAATAAAGTGCCCCGCCGATTTTGGCAGCTGATTCGCTGTCTGGGAACCTGCACTGTACAGAATGTACTCTTCGGTTTCTCCCTTGCCACCCGCGTCCCCGATCAGCATTTCATCCGGCAAGCATTTCGCCACCCAGATGCCCAGTGCCATAGCCAGCTTCTGCCCCTGCTCTTTGGGGATGTTTTCATAAATCAGCTCATGGACAATACGCAGCATATGTGCCTCGTAACGAAGAGACACAGGGCTTTCAAATCCGGCGCCATACAAATCCGCCACATATTTCCCGCAGCGAACCAGATAAGCGCCTCCCCCATTCTGTCCGCTTCCGGCAATCAGCATGCCGAAGAGATCCGCAATGGTGATCCCATTCTCATCCCGCCAACGTTCCCACAGATCCATTCTCGGAACTGTCCATCCTGTCTCTTCTTTTATCTGCTGGAAATAGCGAACATCTGTACCGATCGGGAAATCCCGTCCAATTTGGTGCTGGAAAATATCACTTTCATGGGCACCGATATAATCGGAAAAAGAACGGAGATTCTTCCTGGCATTTTGAGCCGCCTCACAGGGAATCTCCGGCATTTTTATTCCGGTATGAGAAACCTGCTTTCCGGACAAAATCTGCTTTTCCAGCTTGGACTGTGGAAACAGCTCCATAAACGCACTTATACAATCTCTGGCATAGTCATCCAGAGCAATCACAGGTACATACCGATCTGTTTCCGAAAACAGAGGCACCTCTTCTTCCTCTGCCTGCTTGGGCAGCAACGCGTCTATCAGGATTTTCTCCTGGGTCGTCGGCCCGGAAATGGCCTGAACCATTGCCATGCAGCACCGCGCCACCGGCTCCCTTTCCGCATTTTTACTCAGCTGGGTCACCATATCCAGACCGGCCATGCGCATTTGAATTTTGGAAGATGCCAGAAGTCTTTGAATGGTTGCCTGCAAATCCCCATCCGGCTGCTCCATCAGCAGCTCCATGGCATTTTGCCGCAGGTCTTCATAACGCAGGCGGAGCATATCCTCAATCCGCAGATATTCCTCTTTCCGGAGGGACATATCTTTGGCCGCAGTGAAAGCCGCCAGGCGGGTATCTCTGCTTTTATCTTCCAGAGCATCCAGAATTGCTTTTCTGACCACCTCGGTCTTTCTCCCCTTAGTCAGCAGTTTGAAATAGATTTCACGGTCAAAAGCATCACAATCCGGAATGTGTGGGCAGAGCCGGTCGATCCGCTCCTGATCCGCAATTATGGTGGCGATGACCATAGCCTTTTCTACCAAATCCGATTTTTTCAGTCTGGCCGCATACCAGGGAAAAATGCAGGGTGAAAACTCCAGCATCTTTTTTGTCATGGTACGGCTCAGCTCCAGCAGCCAATCGCAAAACTCCCCCGCCTGTTCAGCAGAATCGAAATAATGTTTCAGGATTTCCTCTTCGTTTCCTTTTATCAGGGAATCTGCGGTATAGTTGGGATGGGGAACAAAGCTGGGCAGGTAAACTGCCAGTATATCGTTATGTTCCCGGCGGCATTGCAGCACATTTCTGGCAGCTACATGCTTTATAAGCGATGATTCCAGATTCGTCACAAAATATCCGGCTGTCAGAACCTGGTGGTGCGTTCCCTGTTCGATAATCCGATCCAGCGCCTCGTATGCATGCCGGACACATCCGAACGCATAACTCCAAAGTGCAATATGGATTGCCATAGAATCCTCGGAAGCCAGGCACTCCTCCCGGAAAGCACTGTCCCGCAAACACCCGCAAACCAGCTCTACACTCTTGCCGCTGACCCGATCCAGGTCTCTGGATTCTTCCGTCAGAACACCGATCCAGGTACCTATTGCACGCTTGACGGAGGAATACCGAATGAGATCATGCTCCTGTATGGTTGACAGAATCACTTGGAAAGCCTCCACCGTGCCGCAGTCCGCCTCTTCGCAGATTGCCTGACGAAGGCCCTCCTGCAATCTGGCCGCCACCAGAAGTCTGCCCAGAAGCTGGTGCATCCTGGGGTTATGGCACATGGTGATTCCACGGATCAGTTCTCTGGAAACTGTGGAAAAGCCGCTGTCCCCATTGACAATTTCCGTTACAATATCTTCCAGAGTAGGATCGTTTTGATCCAATTCATAGGCCAGCACCTCTGAAGCAAATCCGGCTATTCTGGTTTTTCTTGTTTTCAGATAGCAATACATATCCCGGGGGAGATTGCCCGTCAACACATCCCGAATGTCCGCATCGATACAATGGGGCTCCCGGAAGTGATACACCACAGTGCTGATTCTCTGGGCATAGTTGAGGTAGCTGTCGGAGCGGAAGCTTCTTCTGTCCCAGCCAGTTCCGTAGGAATAATCCCGGATCTGATCTACCGTATGCAAAAAAGCATCCCGGAAGCGGTCGTATACGATCAGCCCAAAAATCCAGGGCATCTCTTTCAGGAAGAATTCCGAAGGCTTCTCATATTTTCCGGAGGAGAAAGCCGGAATATATCTCGCCTCCAGCAAATCGGCAAAGCTGCGCATCGTGTATGGTGTACCGGGCAGTTTTTTCAGTTCCTTCTCCACCATAGCGCTGATCGCATTGGACCGGTTTAACATCTTCTTTTCATATTCCCTTGCCAGCTCTTTTTCGTCGGCAAACTGCATCTCATCTCTTTCCATAGTACGCCCTCCTTACCGGAAATATCCGCCGGTGAGCATCACCAGGCGGAGAATGGTGATGGTGTCTTCCTCCTGCAGCCGCAACGGCGCATCCAGAGACTCTACTTCCTGCTGCCCGATAAAAACCCGGTACAGGCCATCCGCAAAGCTCTGAAGCGCTGTTTCCAGCGACTGGCTATAGTCTGCCGGATTGCTTCCGTAAGGGATGCCGAAACCGATTTTACCGACCCGGCACATATCCTCCATCTGCGCATTTGTCCTGGGGACAAAATGCTCTTTTCCCGCAAGCCGCAGATTATAGCCTGCAACCTCATCAGAAACCAGCATGGCAATCATCTGGCGGAGTGTACCCGGAACCGTCGTAAATTCATAGGGACATGCTTCCACTTTTGCCGACCTTTTGCCCAACTGCCTGACATGGATGAAAACCTTCACATTTCTCTCCCCCTGCTTTCTTAGCTATCTGAATTGTATCCTATCTTTGCATTTCAGGCAATCCTTTTTTAGTCCAGATAAGGAGAAAATACACAGCAATACAAAAACACAGGACCGAACACGCAAGCGCCGCTGCTGCCCGATCCTCTAGTTTTTATGTAGATGCTGTAGTTGCCCCCAGCACCCACTTTCTGGAAAAATAACAGGTTCTGAAAAAGGCTGGCTCCAAATGATTGCAACATCACTTGGAGTCAGCCTCATTTTTTCATTTTATTCCGCTTTTTCCACGGCAGCGATAACCGGCTCTACGGCATCGGTATTGATGGATTCCATCTGGCCTTCGTCGTAGGCTTTTGCTACCTTGGGATCGATGGGCAGACGTGCCAGGACAGGCAGACCCAGGTTGGCAGCAATCTCATCCAAGTGGCTCTCACCGAAGACAGAGATCTTCTTTCCGCAATCCGGACACTCCAGATAGGAATAGTTCTCCACAAAGCCAAGCACGGGGATGTGCATCATTTCTGCCATGCGCACCGCCTTGGTGACGATCATGGAAACCAGATCCTGAGGGCTGGTGACGATCACAATGCCGTCCACAGGCAGGCTCTGGAACACGGTCAGGGGTACATCACCGGTTCCGGGAGGCATATCCACAAACAGATAGTCCACATCCTCCCAGATTACGTCCGTCCAGAACTGCTTCACGGCGCCGGCGATGACCGGGCCACGCCACACTACAGGATCACCGGGGTTATCCAGAAGCAGATTGATGGACATTACCTGGATGCCGGTTTTGCTCAGAGCGGGGTACAGACCGTCTTCATTGGCACCCTGGCATTCGCTTACGCCAAAGGCGGTAGGGGCAGAAGGGCCGGTAATGTCTGCGTCCAGAACGCCTACCCGCTTTCCCTTTCTTGCCATTGCCACAGCCAGCATGGACGTAACGGTGGACTTGCCCACGCCGCCCTTTCCGGATACGACCGCAATCACCTTTTTAACCGTAGACTTGGGATTCAGCTGTGCCAGCAGGCTTTCTGCCTTGCGATCCGAACAATCGGAACCGCAGCTGGAACAGTTGCCATTACAAGAACTCATGTGTCATTCTCTCCTTTTTGTTTGTTAAGTCCTATTATAGAACCATACTGCCGGAGTGTCAACCCACTATTCCGGTCAGCTTGTGCCGGGAGGTAACTATGCCCCGGCTTTTCATATACCCGGGCTTACTGCTGGGCGGCTTCCCAACTTTCCATCAGCTCCATCAGCACTTCCTCGGCCTTTTCTTTCTCCTCCAGCAGGCGGGTCAACTCCTGATAGTCTGCCGCAGCGGCTTCAATTTGGGTATCCAGCTGGGCAATGTACTTCTCCTGCTTGTCAATTTCCCGCTCCAGACGGCGAACCGTCTTTTCCGCGTCCTTGCTGCCGCCCCTTACCTTCTCTTTCTTGGGCTTCGGCGCGGCAGAAGCTGCCGGGATCTGTCGTGCCATTGCCTCGTGCTCCAAAATGGAGCGGTATTTTTTGTAACCGCAGGCGAAGTCCCGGATGGTGCCGTTTTCCAGGAGCCAAATCCGTTCGGCAAACTTTTCAATGAAATACCGGTCGTGGGAGATGAAAAGAAGCACCCCTTCAAATTCCTCGATTGCCGCCTCCACCCATTCTCTGGAAGCAATGTCCAGGTGGTTCGTCGGCTCGTCCAAAATCAGCAGGTTGATTTTCTCATCCATCAGCATACACAGCCGCAGGCGGCTCTGTTCGCCTCCGGAAAGGGTACCCACGGTTTTGAACACGTCCTCCCCCTGAAAAAGAAAGGCGCCCAGGCGGTCTCTGGCCTGCTGCGGGGTCAGGTTTTTCTCATAGAGCATGGTATCGTACAGGCTGCGCTCCGGGTGGTCGAAGTGGATGATCTGGGGCAAATATCCCCACTTTACTGTAGGACCGAACTGTATTTTGCCGCCAAAGTCCTCTTCTCCCAGCAGGCATTTGATAAAGGTGGATTTTCCCGTGCCATTGTCGCCCAGCAGAGCGATCCGCTCACCGCCTTCTACATTCAGCGTAATGTCGGAAAACAGCGCGCGCTCGCCAAAGGACTTGCTCACACCCTTCATCTTGAATACCACATCGCCGGAAAAGTCCTTTTCTCCAAAGCTGGCTTTCATGGTCTTTTCCTGCTTGGGCTTTTCTGTCTTGCGGATACGCTCCATCCGGTGCTGGATGGACATTGCACGGCGGTATAAGGTACGGTTGTTGATGCCCCAGCCCTTCATTCTGTCCAGGGTGTAGCCGAGCTGCTTCAGCTTGGCCTGCTCCTGTTCGTACTGCTTCATCTGCAAATCGAACCGGGCCTGCTTTTCTTCCATATAGAAGGAATAGTTGCCGGAATAGAATTCGCCGTGTCCATCTGTGATCTCAATCACACGATCCGCCACCTGGTCGATAAAATACCGGTCGTGAGAAATGGCCAGCACGGTTCCCTTAAAACTGTTGATATAATTTTCCAGCCACTCCACACTGTTCAGATCCAGATGGTTCGTCGGCTCGTCCAGCAGAAGAATATCCGTCTTTTCCAGCAGCAGCCGGGCAAGGTTGATCCGGGTCTTCTCACCGCCGGAGAGGCTGTCGAACAGCTGCGGCCGCTGAGCAGCGGGAATACCCAGGCCATTGCAGATCTTATCCACTTCCACATCCATATCATAGCCGCCGCCAGAGAGGAACCGATTGGACAGGCTATCATAAGTGCGCAAAAGCTCCGCACTTGCCCCCTGCTCCATCTCTTTTTCGATTTGCTCCATGCGCTGCTTCACTTTCTGAAGCTCCGAGAACGCGGAGCGCAGCACCTGCTCCACGGTATATCCCTCGGGAAAGTGAGGAATCTGGGAAATCATGCCCAGCTTCTTATTGGGATTGCAGTATACCTCACCCCCGTCGTAGTCTATCTCACCGGTGATGATTTTAAACAGTGTGGTTTTTCCGCAGCCATTGCGTCCGAGAATGGCCACACATTCCCCTTCCTGCACTTCAAAGCTCAGGCCTTCCAGCAGGTTTTCACCGATTACGAAAAATTTATTTAAGTCTTTTACAGATATATCTACCATGTTACTCTCCAACCAAGGAATCGATTATTTTTTCCAGTTCCTCCAAAGAATACAGCAAATTCACTGCTTGCAGCAGGGCATTGCTGCTCATATGCTCCGGAAGCTCCAATTTTTTCAGCAGCTTCTGCCGCAGCTCTCTGCTACAGACACCGCCGGAAAGCCCCAGAGCCATAAAATCCTGCTTGCTTATGCTCTGCCGGGCAGGTACATGCTCCCCTTCAATGGTGGCACCGGCTCCACGCAACGCATCCAGGATGATCTGGGTAGTCATCCCCTCTACACCCAGCTTTCCCTCTTTCCCCGGTGCAGACTTTCTGCGCTCCTTTCCGGGAATATCCGGGATGTAGGCATGCTTCAGATACTTCCCGGGGATAGCGCTTTTGATATGATTGCGGATAACAAATCCGGCACCATCGGAGTCCGTAAATACGATCAGCCCCCGCTGCTGTGCCACCCGGCGCAGGAATGCCATCTGCTGCTTGTCCTTAAAGATGCCAAAACCGGAGGTTTCCAATATGGGCGCATCCACGATTTGCCGCAGCTTATTGCTGTCGTACCGCCCTTCTACCACAATGGCCTCTTTGATTTTAACCATTTCTTGCCTCCCTGGCCAAATCCAGAATCAGACGCTCCAGCAGACGCTGGCTGTCTCCACCGGAGGTCTTCAGCTTGTAGTCGGTTTCCATAATCAGGGTAACCGCCGTCTTGCAAAAGCCCGGGGAAACCTTTCTTGCCGCCTCCATGGCTTTTTTTGCCGGATAGTCCGGAATACCGCAGAGCTTTTGCAGATCATAGGCACTTTTGCGGTGATCCAGCAGGGTTCTGGCTGTTCCTATGCGGCGGTAATGTGCACCTATGGCACCCAGCAGCGCCACAGGCTCCTGCTGCATTTTCAGCAGCTCCTGCAGCTTCACCAGAGCGCCATCAAACTGGCCACTGCTCATTTTGTCTGTCATCTGGAACACCACCGCGTCCAGAACCGGCTCCACCACTGCGTCTATATCCGCCCGGCAAATGGTATCCGCTCCGGAGTAGGCGCAGATCTTATCGATCTCTCCCATCAGAGAGGTCATGGTTCCATCGGTAATTTCAATGAGATAGCCGCACAGATCTCCGGAAATCTTTTTCTGCCGGGCGGCAAAATGCCGGGTGATCCAAGCTGTCAGATCCTGCTGATTCTGCTTGGCAAACTCTACGATCAGGCCATTTTTGTCAATGGCATCCCAGAGCTTTTTCTGCCGCTTATCCGGCTTCCAGGCCCCTACCGTGTAGCGAAAAACCACGGTGCAATAATCCGGTATGTCGCAAAGCGTTGCGGCGATCCGCCCCCGGTCCGTTTCAATCAGCTTGAAAAGGTCTATATCCTCCACCTGGATCAGGGTGAACTCCGCCATCATAGGCAGATTCTCCACCGCCTCACAAAACGCGGTAATGTCGAAGGTTTCCGTGTTGAAGCGATGATAATTAAAATCCTCCGTCAGCGGATCCAGCAGTTGCTGCTTCATCTGCCCCAAATAATGCTCCAAAAGGAAAACTTCTTCCCCAAAGAGCACATACAGCCGCCCCAAGGACTTATTTTGAATGGCTTTTTTTAAAATTTCCAGTTCTTCCCCGGAAGTTTTTTGTTTTGCCACAGTGTTACCTCCTGATGATAATGGTACCGAGCTGATCTGTCCGGTACACCTGACAGCCCGCCTCCTCCAGCCGCTGCAGTACCTGTTCAGCCGGATGGCCGTAAGAATTGTTTCTGCCTACGGATATAACCACCGTATCCGGCCGGGTACCCTCCAGAAGTTCCTGACTGGTGGAATGCTTGGAGCCGTGATGCCCGGCGATCAGAACATCCGTATCGGAAAAGTCATACCTGCCCAGCAGTAGCTTTTCCGCCACCCGATCCCAGTCGCCGGTTATCAGTATAGCACAATTTTTCGTTTCAAACAAGATTGCCATACTGTTTTCATGGGTGGAATTCCGTCCTGTATAGGGAAAGAACCGCAGCCTGCCCCGGCCGAAGGGGATCGTCGTATCCCGGCAAACGAGCAGACGTTCTTCCTCCTCTGCCAGCGGCTGCCGCCGATCCTCTCCGGGAAGCACCAGCCGGCGGGTATCCACCCGGCTGAGCAGAAACTCCACACCGCCTGCATGGTCGGAATCATAGTGCGTCACAGCCAGGCCATCCAGGCGCAAGACCAGCTGACTGCTCAGCCAGGCAGCCGCAGTATCCGCAGCCGCCTCCGCACTGTAGCTGCCACAGTCCACCAGGAAGCTTTCTCCCCCGCTTTGCAACAGGATACACTGCCCCTGCCCCACATCCAGCACCGTCATGCGGCAATCATCCTGCCGGGGCAGCCAGGCGGAAACCCCCAGACATACCGCCAGCGACACACCACAGGCCAGAATATACCACCTGAATTTCCCCCGGTGAAACAAGCCATAGGCCGCCAGCAGGAGATAGCACCCCGCCAGCCAGAACCAAATTCCCCAGCCGCAGGTGTACACCGCCGCCACAGGCAGCCCGGCCAGGCAGGAGGCACAGCCTGTAAGCAGCCGGATCAAAACCGCAACCACACTGCCAAGCAGCTGTCCCCCGGGCAGCCAGCACAACCCCAACGCGGCAACCGCGACAACACCATAAAAGATGACCCCTACCATGGGCAGCGCCACCAGATTGGTAAGCAGCCCCACCAGGCTCACAGAACCAAAGTACCAGGCAGACAGCGGTGTGGACAGGCTCATTGCGCTGAGGGTAACGGATACCGATGCCGCCAGACTCCCCAAAAGTCTGTGCTTTCCCAACTTCCCCATTTTTGAAAGCATTGCTTCCTGCAGCCTTCTCTGGAACAGCAGAATCCCCAGCACACTCAGAACAGACATCTGAAACCCGGTGGACAGGATCATAAACGGATTGTATACCAGCAAAACCACCACGGAAGCTGCCAAACTCGTCAGAGAATCCCGTTCCCGCTGCACCAAATCTGCCAGAAGGAGCATCCCTACCATAATGCACGCACGGCAGACGGAGGGAGAAAACCCTACCATAGCCGCAAAGAGATACAGCGCCGGGATTCCTGCCAGAGCCATCAGTCCCCGCTGCCTGCGAAACAGCCACCGGAGCATTCCGTACAGCACTCCCACATGCAGTCCGGAGACAGCTATGATGTGCCGGATGCCGCTGACAGTCAATGCCGATTTGGTTTCGTAATCCAGCCCCGTGCTGTCTCCCAGCAGAAGGGACTGGGCAAACTGCGCTTCCGCCTCCGGAAGACAAAGCGCAAGCATCTTTTTCACATTGGCCGCAAACCTCTGGGGAAAATATCCACCGGTCCCCACACCCACCTGCAGCTCACCTTTCTGGGTTGCCGTGGCAAAATAATGGGAGGACACCGCATAGTCGGATTCCTTCTGTCCCCCGGGCAGAGTCAACCGAACAAGAAAATCCCCCTGGAGCGTACTTCCGGGGGGCAAGGGCATATCCTCCTTCAGATAAATCCGCACGGGATACAGCTTGCCCTCCAGGCGCAGACTGCCCTGAGCCATCATGCCGTAGTTACCCTGTTGGGGATACTCTTCCATGCACAGATTCAGCGACAGCACCTGCCCATCCAGAGCATACAGTGGGGCATAATACACCTGCTGCTGGGCAAAAAACCACCCCGACCCCAGGCAAAGTCCCAGGGCAAGGACACAAGCCCGCCGGCATACTGGCTGAAATCGGCAGAGCACAGCCAGCAGCAAGCACAGGCCACCTGCTGCCAGGCACAGACAGGCAGCCTGATTCCAACACCATGCCGCCACCGCCAGACACGCCCCGGCAAAACCAACCGCAAACCAAAACAGAGTACGCACAGACGATACGCTCCTCTCCCAAAGCTCCCCGTACCTTCCCAGGGAAAAGTCCTGAGCTGCCGCTTTTTCTTCCGTTATCATAGCAAAAAAGCGTCCAAAATGCAACATAGCATTGGGCTGCTTTCTTGACTTTGTAACCCATTTCCCGTATAATTTTAAAAAACCCTACAGGAGGTTTCTATGTCTGATACTTTATCCCCCACACCCGGAAAACGAATCGCTTCTTTGGGCGAAGGCATGTGGTTTGCCGCCGCACTGCTGTTGCTGATTCCGGTGTATCTTGGGCACTTTGACACTGGGAAACTGAAATACCTGCTCTATGCCGGCTCTCTGGCCGCCTACGGGCTGCTTTGCGTGAAAATCTTCTTTTTGGACGGTCACAGCCGAAAGGAACTGCTTGCATTCACCCCGGCACTGGCGATTCTGGTCGCCGGGATGGTGTTTTCCGGTACCCGGGCCGTGCTGAGTACCTTTTTGCTGGCGACAGGGGCAAAAAATGTCCCCTTCCGAAAAATCAGCAGAGCCTTCTTCTGGTTTTTCGGCATTACGTTCTTACTGAATCTTTCGCTTGTGCTTGTGGGCGTGCTGGAGGACACCGTCACCATCCGCGGAGAAAGCATTGGCTATGGTAACCGCCGGCATTCCTTCGGCTTTGGTCACCCGAACAGTCTGGGGCTTTGGGCCATGCTGATCGTTTTCAGCGCCCTGCTCTACCCGAAAAAAGGCTGGGTGGTCACTTTGGACGCATTGGCCTTCAGCGTAGCCATCTTCCTGTTGTGCGACTCCAAGGCGGCCTTTTTCAGTTCTCTTGCCGCCATCGCCGCCTGCGCCCTGGGAAACCGACTGTGCGGTAGTCTCTCCGGCAAAAAATACCCAGCCTTGCTTTCTGCTGGACTGATGATACTCATCCCCTTCCTTTTCCTTGCCATGAGCCTGCTCTTTCAGCCGGGAAGCCGTTTCTGGGAACTGGCAAATACGGCGCTTTCCCAGCGCCTGGGCTATTCCAGGCAGGGGCTGGATGCCTTCGGTTTCTCCCTGATGGGTGCCAAGGTGCATTTCGGCTGGGATCCGGTGGACAGCCTCTATGCCTACATGCCCATTTGCATCGGCATTCTGCCCAGCCTGATTTTCCTGGGACTGCATGTATACAGCGTTTACCGTGCCGCCAGACACAGCCGATGGGATATTGTGGCGGTAGCACTGGCCGGTTGCCTGTACAGTACAATGGAGTACGCTCTGATGAACCCGGTACAGCTCCCACTGTTTGCCGCCTGCGCCTGTCTGGACGACCCGGCTCCCCGGGAGGACTCGGCGCTTTGACAGAACTCGACCAAAACTGCAGGGTAAAATTTGGTGCTTTTTCAGCGGATTCTCTATTGCATTGCCCTTGGGGGAAATGATATAATAGTTTTGCAGTATGTCCGGGACACCGGGCAAAAGAAAAAAAGAATAAAGAATTTTGAAGCGAGGTAAATCATTGATGATTACGTACGGAGAGAATATCAAGATTTTCTGCGGCAATTCCAACCCCGAGTTTGCCAAGAGCATCTGCGCACAGCTGGGTGTTGATCTGGGCAAGGCCGAAGTGAAAACCTTTGCCGATGGCGAAGCATCCGTCAGCCTGCTGGAAACCGTTCGCGGTGCCGACGTTTTCCTGGTTCAGTCCACCTGTAAGCCCGTAAACGACCATCTGATGGAGCTGCTGGTTATGTGCGACGCTTGCCGCCGTGCCTCCGCCGGCAGAATTACTGCTGTAATCCCCTACTTTGGCTACGCCCGCCAGGATCGTAAGGCCAAGAGCCGTGACCCCATCTCTGCCAAGCTGGTTGCCAACATGATCACCGCCGCCGGTGCCGACCGGGTGCTGACCATGGACCTGCACGCCGCACAGATTCAGGGCTTCTTCGACATTCCTCTGGATCACCTGCTGGGCAACCCCTCCTTTGTCAATTATTTCCTCGAAAAGTTCCCTGAAGAGACCTACAATCACGATGACTTTGTGGTTGTCTCTCCTGACGTTGGCTCCGTTGGTCGCGCCCGCGCCTTTGCTTCCAAGCTGCACATGGGTCTGGCCATCGTAGACAAGCGCCGTCCCAAGGCCAACGTATGCGAAGTCATGAACATCATCGGTGATGTAAAGGGCAAGACCTGCATTCTCTTTGACGACATGGTAGATACCGCCGGCTCTTTGTGCAACGCTGCCAAGGCTCTGGTAGAAGTTGGCGGTGCCACCGAAGTTTACGCCTGCGCTACCCACGGTGTTCTGTCCGGCCCCGCTTACGATCGCATTGAGCAGAGCCCCATCAAGGAGATGATCTTCCTGAACACCATTCCCCAGGTTGCCAACACCCCCAGCGGCAAGATCAAGTTCCTGGATGTTTCCTCCGTGTTCGCCCGTGCCATTGAGCACATCCACGGCGGCACTTCCATTGCGGATCTGTTCTGATGACCACTGCTGACAACACCTGGCTGATTGTTGGCCTGGGTAACCCCGGCAAGGAATATGAGCGTACCCGGCACAACATCGGCTTTCGCTGTGTGGATCTTCTGGCAGAGAAATTGGGCTGCCGGATCGACAAGGGCAAGTTTCAGGGGTTGTACGGCCAGACGAGTTACAAGGGAAACAAGCTGCTGCTTCTGAAACCCCAGACCTTTATGAACCTGTCCGGCCGGTCTGTATTGCAGCTCAGCGCTTATTTCCATGTGCCGCCTCAGCGCATCATTGTTCTGTTTGACGATATTTCTCTGGAACCCGGCCGCCTGCGGGTTCGCCCGAACGGCTCTGCCGGCGGACACAACGGCATCAAATCCATCATTGGAGAGCTGGGAAGCCAGGAATTCCCCCGGGTAAAGATCGGCGTGGGTGCCAAACCCCATCCGGACTTCGACCTGGCCGACTGGGTGCTTTCCACCTTCTCTGCCAATGAAGAAAAGAGCCTGTCCGTTTCTCTGGAAAACGGCGCCATGGCCGCTCTGACCATTGTGGAAGACAGTGTAAGCGCTGCCGCCAACCGGTTCAACGGCTCCCACCCCTGACAATCATACAAGCTTCCCCTCCGGCTCAGGCCGGAGGGGTCTTGGCCATATTGCCGCACTACGGAAAGAGAAATGTTCTCTTTCCGCTTTGTGGCGTGGAGAAAAAGCGAGGTAATTATGGAACAACCCCTTCTCTTTTTGTTAAAAACCATTCCGGAATATGCTACCCTCACCCAAACTCTGGCGCAGGGAAAATGTGCCGCAGTTACAGGTGTCGGGCAGATCAACCGCAGCCATATGCTGGCCGGGCTCAGCCGGGAACTGAACAAGCCCCTGGTCATCCTGTGCCAGGACGATATGACTGCCCGGAGAATGCAGGAGGAGCTGAAGTGCTTTCTGGGAGAAACTGCCCCCATATTGCCAGGGCGGGATCTGACCTTTTACGATGCCGCGGTTGCCTCCCGAACCTGGGAGCAAAAGCGTCTGCGCCAGCTGTACGCCTGGCACAAGGGAACCGTTCCCATCCAAATCCTCACCTGGGAATCCATGAGCCTGCGCACCATGCCCCCCAGTGTTATGGATGCAGCTGTTTTCACCCTGGAGGTTGGACAGGAGTACCCCCTGGAAAATCTCTGCGCTAGACTCACCTCCCTGGGCTACAGTCGCTGTGGCATGGTTGAGGGCGTGGGACAGTTTGCCTGCAGGGGCGGCATTGTGGATATTTTCTCCCCCGGCGAAGAAAAGCCTGTACGTCTGGAATTCTTCGGTGATGAGCTGGATACCATGGGCTATTTTGAGCCGGACACACAGCGCCGCTGTGAAAACCTGCAAGAAGCAACCATCCTTCCCGTATCGGAGACCCTGCCCAGACTGCATCCCAAGGGTGTGGCCGGATTGCGGACGGATTTGGAAAAACTGATTGCCCGTCAAAAGCGCCGGAAGCACCTGAACGAACTGCTCCTCGCTACGCTGGAGAAGGATGCGGAAAAGCTGGACAACGGTGTACACAATCCGGCCTGGGATCGGTATATGGCTCTGATTTATCCTGAATTCGGCTGCGCCGCCCACTACGCTCCCCGGGATGCCATCTGGGTGATTTGCGACCACAGCAACCTGCACCGCACGGCGAAGAACCGGATGGAAGAGCTGGGACTGCAACTGGACAGCCTGCTCAATGGCGGCCAGGTTGCCGGGGAACTGTGCGACTATCTGCTGGATTGGGAAGCTTTCTGGCAGCTGCAGGAAAAGAAATCCACAGTTTACTTCGACGCCTTCGGCGGCAGCGCTTACCCGGATTCCTGTCCCCCCTCCGTTTTGCTCCCCATCACCGCCAAACAGCTGCCCAGCTATGGCGGCAACCTGGACTCCGCCGTTGGCGACATGTCTCATTACCAGAAAATGGAGTTTGGAACCCTGGTTCTGTGCGGAACACGCCACCGGGCAGAGTTGATGCAGCAAATGCTGCGGGAAAAGAATCTTTCCGCCTTTCTGGCCATTCCCCTGTCCACGCTCCCCAAGCCCGGCCAGATTCTGCTGACCGACGGTACCCTGCCCTACGGCATGGAGTATCCCCTTTCCAAGCTGGCGGTACTGTCTGAAGGGCAGCTGATTGCCAAGACAGAACCCCGCCGCCGTTCCCCCGCCGCCAAAAAGGGTGCCACCAACCGGCAAAAGCTGAACTCCTTTACGGATCTGACCCCTGGAGACCTGGTGGTACACGAAAACTACGGCATCGGCCGTTTTGTGGCCATGGAGCAGATCAAAGTCGGTACCGCGGTAAAGGATTATATCAAAATCGCCTATCAAGGCTCGGATACCCTGTTTGTCCCTGCCACCCAACTGGATCTGGTAAGCAAATACATCGGCGGTGGAGAAGATGCCACCATCCGTCTGAACAAAATCGGTTCCGATGCCTGGCAGAAAACCAAAGCAAAGGCCCGGAAGGCCGCCAAGGACATGGCCGGAGAACTGATTCAGCTGTACGCCGCCAGAAAGCGCCAGGAAGGTTACGCCTTCTCCGCAGATGCGCCCTGGCAGCGGGAATTTGAGGATAACTTCCCCTATCCGGAGACGGACGACCAGCTGCGCTGCATTGCGGACATCAAAAAAGATATGGAATCCCCTACCCCTATGGATCGTCTGCTCTGCGGCGATGTAGGCTTCGGCAAAACGGAAGTGGCGCTGCGGGCTGTTATGAAAGCCGTAATGGACGGCAAGCAGGTTGCCATTTTGGTTCCCACTACAGTACTGGCACAGCAGCATTATCAGACCGCCGTATCCCGTTTCCGGGGTTTTCCTGTAAACATTGATGTACTCAGCCGTTTCCGCACACCCAAGCAGCAGGCGCAAACCCTGCGCAATGTGCAAAGCGGCAGCGTGGATCTGATCATCGGTACCCACAAGCTCCTGCAAAAGAGTGTGCAATTCAAGGATCTGGGACTTCTGGTCATTGACGAGGAGCAGCGCTTTGGCGTAAGCCACAAGGAGCGGCTGAAGGAAATGTCCAAAGGTGTAGATGTACTCACCCTTTCCGCAACTCCCATTCCCAGAACGCTGAATATGGCACTGTCCGGCATACGGGATATGTCCACCATTGAAGCCCCTCCTGCCGACCGTTACCCGGTACAAACCTTCGTGATGGAGTATTCCACAGCCGTTGTGGATGACGCTGTCCGCCGGGAAATTGACCGTGGCGGCCAGGTATTCTACCTGCACAACCGGACGGAAACCATTGACCAATGCGCCAGCGCCCTGCAGAAACGGATTCCCGGCCTGCGGGTTGGCGTCGCCCACGGCCAGATGAGCGAGGAAGCCCTGGGAGATGTCATGAGCGATATGGCAGAAGGCGAAATCCAGGTTCTGGTGTGCACCACCATCATTGAAACCGGCCTGGATATTCCCAATGCCAACACCCTCATCATTGAGAACGCAGACCGCTTTGGTCTGAGCCAGCTGCACCAGCTGCGTGGACGGGTTGGCCGTTCCACCCGGCATGCCTACGCCTACTTCACCTATCGCCCGGATAAGAACCTGACGGAAATTGCGGAAAAGCGCCTGAGCGCCATCCGGGACTTCGCCGAATTTGGCTCCGGCTTTAAAATCGCAATGCGGGATTTGGAAATCCGGGGTGCCGGTAATCTGCTGGGTGCCGAGCAATCCGGCCACATGATGAGCGTAGGTTACGATATGTACCTGAAACTTCTGGATGAGGCTGTGCTGGAAGAAAAGGGCGAAGCCCCCAAGGGGCCGGACTGCACGGCAGACTTGAATATTACCGCCAACGTGGACAAAGCCTACGTTGCCCGGGGCGAAGAACGGATGGATCTGTACCGCCGCATGGCCGCCATCCGCAACCAGGAGGATGCGGACGATCTGCTGGATGAAATTGTGGATCGCTATGGTGAACCTCCCAAGGGTGTACTAAACCTGATCGACATTGCACTGCTGCGGGCGCAGGCACGCGCTGTAGGCATTAAGGACATCCGCCAAAAGGGCAATGATGTATTGTTCGTGCTGACCAACCTGAATTTCGAGGCTGTCGGCAGCCTGTGCGCCGACCCGGACTACAAAACGAGAGTCGCTTTCCTTGCCAATGCCAAAGAGCCTACACTGCGCCTGGCTCTGAGCCAGGGTACGGACAGTCTGAAGCAAAGCAAAGTCTTCATTGCCAGATATACAAGCTTTGTCAAATAAGCCAACGGCTGCTTCTGAAAAAGCAGCGAACCCAAAGAGCCTGCGTACCCATTTTTTCCGGTACGCAGGCTCTTTTTCCGGAATTTTGGGTTGTTATGTCCCCCGGAATATGCTATACTGGTTTTAGATATTTTTCATTCCAGGAGGACACTGCCTATGGAACCACTCCATCCCGATAACGACAGAAATATAGAAGACATTACACTGGATGAGGAAGCTCTGCTGGCCTCTCTGGCCTCTCTTCTGGACCCCCCCACGGGAATGCCCCTGGAAGAAATACCCTCGGAAGAAGACACTCCCTCTGCGCCCATCGCAAAGAGATTCCGCCCAAATGTGCTTTGCGCCGTGATTGCCGGACTTTTGGTTGTTTTTCTCGGCATAATGCTCTTTTTCCAGACCAGACCCATGCCGGATCAAGCGCACATAGGCAGTGTAGATGTAAGCGGTCTGACGGTATACCAGGCAAGCAAAGCCCTTCGGCAGCATTACGGAAGCCGCTTTACAGATACGGATATGGTGATTACCCTGCCGGACTGCACCATCACCCTGCCCGCAGAAAAAACAAAGGCAAAGCTCCATATATCCGCCGCTGTGAATGCGGCCAGGAAGGCAACGTCACCATGCACCCAGAGTATCCTGCCATACCTTGGTCTGGATGAAGAATATATCCAGGGCGAGCTGGAAGAATATGCCAGCCGCTTCTCCTGTGTATATGTCCCATCCGGCTATACCCTGGAAGGAGAAGCCCCGGATGTAAGCGCCCAGGGCTTCCGGGAAGATGCCCCGTGCCAGAGTGTGGTGCTTACCATTGGCACCCCCGGCTTCAGTGTGGACACAGACAGACTTTACGGGCAGATTCTGGATGCCTATGCCCAGGGAGAATTCCAGGTTACCGCCCAGGAAACCCAGGCTGAAACCACCCCTGAAAAGCTGAACATCACAGCCATCTACAAAGCCACCCGCCTGGCTCCCCAGGAGCCCTATGTAGACCTGGAAAAACATCAGGTAGTCCCGGGGCAGCATGGATACGAACTGGATCTGGCCGATGCCAGAAAGCAGCTGGCGGCTGCTGACTACGGAGACACCCTCCGCCTGAATCTGCACTATACTGCCCCGGAAATTGCCGACGAAGATGCCTTTTTCCAGGATGTTCTTGGAAAATGTGAAACCCCGCACAGCAATAACGAAAACCGTAACACCAACCTGCGCATTGCCTGCGAGGCTCTCAACGGCATCATTCTGGAGCCCGGACAAACCATTTCTTACAACGAGGCTTTGGGCGAACGCACTGCGGATAAGGGCTATCAGCCAGCCCCGGCTTACTCCGGTACCCGGTTGGTCAATTCCCTGGGCGGCGGTATCTGCCAGGTATCCTCCACCCTGTACCTGGCCAGCGTATACGCCGAGCTGACCATTGTGGAGCGGGTAAACCACGGCTACCCCGTCAGCTATATTCCCCTGGGTATGGATGCCACCGTCAACTGGGGTTCCACAGATCTGAAACTGTGCAACGATTCCCCCATGCCTGTTAAAATTCAGGCCGAGGAATCCGATGGCTATGTGCGCATTGCCATTCTGGGCACGGAAACCCGTGACTACGATATAGAAATGACCTACAGCGTAGGCGGCAGATATGTTAGAACCTACATGAGCAAGTTCGACAAACAAACCGGTGAACTGATTTCCAAAGAACCCTACGCACTGTCCAGCTATCTGGAAGACATCTATAAGTACTAAAATGCCCTTCGCCGCCACAATGGTACATACCATCGTGGCGGCGAAAAAAACATTTTCCCAGGCTAAAAAAATTATTGAGAAGCCCACAGGAGGTTCCAACAGTCTAAAGGAGCGTATCCCCGCGGATACGCTCCTTTAGATACCTTTTACATTTCCTGGCGGCCTTCCAGAGCCCGCAGCAGGGTCACTTCATCTGCATATTCCAGCTGGCTGCCTACAGGTACGCCGTAGGCCAGACGGGTTACCTTCACATCCATCGGGCGCAGAAGGCGGGAAATATACATGGCGGTTGCCTCTCCTTCCGTATCCGGATTGGTTGCCATGATTACTTCTTTCACATCTCCCTGGCCGATGCGCAGCATCAGCTCCCGGATTTTTATATCGTCCTGAGTCACCCGGTTCAGAGGGGAGATCACACCATGCAGCACATGATATACCCCCCGGTACTCCCGGGAGCGCTCCATAGCGATTACATCCTTCGGCTCTGCCACCACGCAAATGGTGGTTTTATCCCGGCTTTCATCCGCACAGATGGGACACAGCTCCCTATCGGTCAGGTTTTGGCAGCAGGGACAGGTATGCACCGTCCGCTTTGCCTGCAGGATGGCATTCGCAAAAGTCTCTGCCTCTTCCAGAGGCATTTCCAGCACATGGAATGCCAGACGCTGCGCCGTCTTGCCGCCGATACCGGGAAGCCGGGCAAAACAATCGGACAGATCTTGCAAAGATGCAGGAAAAAACTGCATACTTCCTCCTTAAAACAATCCACCCAGATTCAGTCCGCCGGTCAGACGGGACATATTGTTGGCAGCTTCGTTATCCGCGGTACGCATTGCTTCATTGACAGCGGCAATAATCATATCCTGGAGCATTTCCACATCCTCAGGATCCACAGCCTCCGGGTTTACGTTCAGCTCCACCAGCTCATGCTTGCCATTGACCGTAGCGCTGACCATACCACCGCCGGACTTTGCAGTGAAGGTCTTGCTCTCCTGCTCCTCCTGCATACGCAGCATCTCCTGCTGCATCTTCTGTGCCTGCTTGATCATTGCGGCCTGATTCATGCCGCCGGGCATTCCCCGGAATCCACCTTTTGCCATAATAATAACTCCTATTCTGTGATTATTCTTTAATTTTTACAATATCCGCATGGGCTTTTCCAAAATTCAGCAGTTGCTCCATTCTGGGTGACCCGCTTTTCTTCTCCATATCCACCACGATGACGGAAACGGGACGCATCAGCCGGGCAGAAGCTTTCAGGGAAACCACTTCCAGAATCTCCGGCCGGTTGATACTTTCAGCCGCAAAGCTGTTGGTGCAGCGAATCTCCAACCGGTCTCCCACCAGTACACCCCGGATTGGGGCGGCAGGTGCCACATTGAAAAATCCGGAAGCCGGTGGCTTGAGTTCCGGCTTTACATCCCCCACCAGTTCCAGCCAGAAGGTATCCGGCGGAGCGGGAGACGCTGCCTCTTCCCCGGTATCCGGGGGAGCATCCATGTCATCAGGTATCGGAGGACGCTCCTCATCCTCCTGCCCCCTCTGCAGAGGCTGGGCAGGTGCCGGAGGGGCAATGGCCACCCGTCCACTTTTGATTTGATCTTCCAGCCGGGTGATCCTGGCATTGAGGGCTTTGGCATCCAAAGTAAGCTCCGGACGGCACAGGGATACAATGCACATCTCCGCATCCATTCGCCTGCCGGCACTGCGGTTAAAACTGGATACCGTGGTCTGGATCAGATCCATCATCCGCACAATCTCTCCTGTGGACAGGCGCTTATTCAGCTCCACCACCTCGGAATCCGGTGCTACACCGGAAAGCATGGCAATCCCCGCCCCGGGGGCGGTTTTCAGTACCAGCAAATCCCGCAGCAGACTTTCCAACTCATCCAGCAAAGCGCCAATGTCCTTTCCCTGGCTGTAGAGCTGGTTAAAGAGCTTCAGTGCCCCCGCCGTATCCTGGGCAGCGGCACAGGCAAGCAGGGCACCGCATTTTTGCTCCCCGGCAATACCCAGGCACTCATATACTTTTTCTGCCGTGACCTCTCCTGTGGTAGCAGAAGCACACTGATCCAACAAGCTCAGGCCATCACGCATGGCGCCATCCGCCAGACGAGCCAGTACCCGGGCAGCGCTGTCATCCAGATCGATATTCTCCTGATAGGCAACATATTGCAGCCGGGCAGCAATATCCTCCTGGCTGATGCGCCGGAAGGAGAACCGCTGGCATCGGGACAAAATAGTGGCAGGCACCTTGTGCAGCTCCGTCGTTGCCAAAATAAACAGCAAATGCTCCGGCGGCTCTTCCACAATTTTCAGCAACGCGTTAAATGCGGAAATAGACAGCATGTGTACTTCGTCCACGATATACACCCGCTTGCGCACCTGGGACGGCGTATATACCGCGTCATCCCGCAGATCCCGGATATTATCCACGCCGTTGTTGGAGGCGGCATCGATTTCCAAGACATCCATACAGCTGCCGGAATCTATGGCCCGGCATGCCTCACAGCAATTGCAGGGATTTCCATTGTCCGGACGCAGGCAGTTTACTGCCTTTGCCAGAATCTTGGCACAACTGGTCTTGCCCGTTCCCCGGGAACCGGTAAACAGATACGCATGGCTCAGCCTGCCGGAAACGATTTGGGTTTTCAGTGTCTGGGTAACCGCCATCTGGCCGGATACATCGTCAAAGGTCTGGGGACGATACTTTCGATACAGTGCCTGATAGGCAGACATATTCTCCCTCCCTCACCGGAAATAAAGAACGGCTTATAACAAGATCGCACACCTACATTTGAATAAGTAACACACATTGCAGCGTCCAAACGACTCAAGAGCGGCAGCCTTGCGGCACACGAAACATTCCGCTTAATGCTGCTTGGTTCCCCACCTGACATGGTTCACGGGGTCTCATTGCGCAAGACCGCTCTATCAACACCGCCTGGCGCACTGCAATGGCTTATTTACTCACCCGGGTATAGGAATTCATCCCTGCTAAAGCGGATTGCAGGTACAGGGCACCGCTAAATCCCCGACTAGTGCGACCTTGTTATAAGCCGTTCCGGCATAACAAGGCTATGTATTTATCAGTTCAGCTTGGTCTCAATAAAGTCGGCCAGCTCCTGGAAAGTGGCGATCTTCTGATCTTCCATATCCAGCTCCACGCCCAGCTCGCTTTCCAGATCCATAATCATTTCGACAATGTCCAGAGAGTCAATACCCAGGCTCTCAAAGGTGCTGTCGGGATGAATCTCAGTGGCATCCAGCTCCAGCTGCTTGGCAGCGTAACTTACCAGCTTTTCGTACATAAATATATGCTCCCTTCTGCATAATCTCTTTCAAGGGTACCTGATCTATTTTAGTATACAATGGTCAATTTGTCAATCCTTGTTTTTCTGAAAAACCGCATTTCCTGCAGCAAAGGCCGTTGCCCAGGCTATTTGCAGGTTAAATCCGCCGGTATAGGCATCGCAATCCAGAATTTCTCCGGCAAAAAACAACCCCGGTACCTTTTTGGACTCCATGGTTTTGGGGTCCACCTCCGCCACCTTCACACCACCGGAGGTAATGATGGCCTCCGCCACGGGACGCTTCCCCGTTATCTCCACAGGGAACGCTTTCAGCAGCTCCACCAGTGCCCGGCGCTTTTGCCGGGTCAGGCTGTTGGCCTGCAAATCGTGGGGAATCTCCAGCCGATCCAACACCACAGGAATCATGGAGCGGGGGAGCAGATCCGTCAGTACATTTTCCATAGCCCGGTTCTGGTACATATCCAGATCCCGCAAAATCCGGGCATCCAGCTTGCTTTCTTCCAGTGCGGGCTTTAAGTCCAGGATCAGCCGACAGCCCTCCCCTTTCAGGTGGCAGCTGGCGGAGAGTACCGTAGGGCCAGACACGCCAAAATGGGTGAACAGCAGCTCGCCGAAATCCTTGTACAGAACCTTCCCTTTGGCATTCACCAGCTTCACAGCGACATTGCGCAAACTCAATCCCTGCATACGCTGGCAATCCTGTCCGGCAGTTTCCAGGGGCACCAGACTGCCCTGGGGGGGAACAATGGTGTGCCCCAAGGCCTGCGCCATAGTATATCCGTCTCCCGTGGAGCCGGTTGCTGGGTAGGACACGCCGCCGGTTGCCAGGATGACAGAGCCTGCGTGCAGATGCTGTTCTACTCCCCGGCTCTCTACCCATACTCCACAAACAGCCCCCTGGCTGCAAATAACCTCCCGCACCCGTCCCTGGCTACTCACAACACCATATTTATGCAGCTGACTCCGCAGCGCATCCAGAACGGACTGAGAGCGGTCTGATACAGGAAACACCCGGTTCCCCCGCTCTGTCTTCAGGGGGCAGCCGGCATCTTCCAGGAAGGTCATAATTTTCTGGGGTGGAAACTGGGTCATGGCACTGTACAGGAACCGGCCGTTGCGGGGGGTGTTTTGCAAAATCTCCTCGGCAGAGCAATTGTTGGTCACATTGCAGCGTCCTTTTCCCGTAATCAGCAGTTTTTTTCCAGGGCGGTCATTCTGTTCCAGCAGCAGCACGTTTGCCCCCTGCCGGGCTGCCGTAATGGCCGCGAACATTCCCGCCGGACCGGCACCAACTACAATCGCATCATAAATCATGGGGCATAACCTGCTTTTCGTATACTTCGTACTCGTCCCAAATTCGCTCCAAAGCCTCAAAGGTCTGGGCAACTTCCCGCTCCTTCTTGGCGGCAATGGCAACGATCAGAGCATTGATCATGCTCAGAGGGGCAACCAGACTGTCCACCAGGGAAACCATATCACTTTTGGCCACCAGCACATGGTCGCAGCACTGGCCGAGAGGCGACAGCTTGGTATCCGTCACGCCGATTACCGTTGCACCGGCCGAGCAGCAATACCGCGCACCCTTGGTGGTAGAGGCGGAATACCGTGGGAAGCTGAAACAAATAACCACGTCCTCCGGGGTAACGCCTACGATCTTCTCAAACATCTCACCCTGGCTGCCGCCGGAAATGACATGCACATTATTGAACATATAGTTCAGGTAATATCCAAGGAAGCTTGCCAGTGGTGCCGCTGAACGGACACCGATGATATACACCCGCTTGGCTTTCAAAATGGCATTTACCGCATTTTGAAATTCCTCCCGGCTGACACTTTCTTCCGTCTGGCGGAGTTTTTCCATGTCCGACCGCAGTACAGTGGAAATGACATCCAGATCCCGCATCCGGTCGTTGGCAACCTCAATTCGCTGCACACTGGTCAGGCGGTTGAGCACCATCTCCTGCATGGCCTTCTGCATGCTGGGATAGCCGTCAAAGCCCAAATCCACAGCAAAACGCACCACGGTGGACTCGGATACGCCCACCTGCTGTGCCAGCTTGTTGGCCGTCATAAAAGCGGCCTTATCATAGGATTCCAGAATGTACTGGGCAATCCGCTTTTGTCCCTTGGAAAATCCGGACATACCATCCTTCAACTTGGAAAGAATATCACATTGCATGGTGATACCCCCTATTCTTTATCTTGTACCGGGCAGCCGGTTCGGCTCTGCCCATACGTGATAATACTATCAAAATAACCCCCCTTTTTCAAGTGAAAAAAGGGGTTTATTTTTTAAGGATTTATCAGCTGATTGATTTCCTCTTCCGTCAGGTAACGCCAGGCTCCCAGGGGGAGTTTTCCCAGGCTCAGCGTTCCTTCCCGGATTCGCTTCAGCCTGGTCACTTCCATATCCGCCGCCTGGCACATACGGCGAATCTGACGGTTGCGACCTTCGTGAATGGTGATTTCCAACCGTGCCCGGTTCTGTTCACTCTTCTGAACACACACCTTAGGAGGATGAATCCGGTAACCATCCAGTTCTATGGGGCGGCACAGCAGCGCCTCTTTCCCCGGCGCATAGCCCCGAACCCAAACCTGGTAGGTTTTATTCACCTGATGCTTGGGATGCATCAGCGCATTGGCAAAATCGCCATCGTTGGTCAGAAGCAGCAGACCTTCCGAATCCATATCCAGCCGCCCCACCGGGTAGACTCGCTCGCCGCAGTCCGCCACCAGTTGAGCCACATTCTGCCGCCCCTTTTCATCCGCCAACGTGGTCACATACCCCCTCGGCTTATGGAGCATCAGGTATACATGCTTCCGGCTGCCGGGCAGGGGACATCCGGAAATACGAATATCATCCGTGTCCCCATCGGCACAGTCCCCCAGCTTGGCAACGATACCGTTGACGCTGACCTGCCCGGAAGCAATCAGTTCCTCCGCCTTTCGCCGGGAGGCCACACCTCTGGCGGAAAGGATCTTTTGCAAACGTTCTTTCATTGGTTCTCCTTTTACCGCTTACAGGGTCTGCGCTGCTTTCTCCCAGTTCATGCGGGACAGATACCAGACAAACAGGACACACGATACCGTCCATGTAAGAGGATACGCCCAGGAGATCATGGCAAACTCCCGGATAAAGCGCAAAATCACCGTTACGTACACACAGCGCAGCACACACCAGCATCCCAGCATAACCACCATAGGAATCGAGGATTTTCCACACCCCCGGAGCACACCTGCCACACAGTGCGCCATAGCCAACATGCAATAAAACAATGTATCCACCCGGGAATGAACCACACCATAGCGAATTGCCTCCGGCTCACTGATAAACAAGCCCAGAAGAGATGGTGCCAAAATATAGATGCCTACGCCGACCAGTTCCGCCGCGGCCATACCGGTAAGCACACCAAACAGGGAACCTTTCTTTGCCCGCTGCACATTTCCGGCACCCAGATTCTGACTGACGAATGTAGGCAGGGTCATACTCATCGCCGTTACCGGCAGAAAGGCAAATCCCTCCACCTTGCTGTAAGCTCCCATACCACTCATGGCAAAGGAACCGAAGGAATTGACATTGGACTGAACTACCACATTGCCAAGGCTGATCACAGCGTTCTGTACGCCGGTGGGAAGCCCCTGGGTGAACATACGGCGCATCATGGCACCATCCCAACGGATTTTTTTCAGATCCAGACGGGTAATCTCCTCCGGATCGGACAGCATCTTCCAGATACACAGCCCGGCACTGAGTCCCTGGGCGAGCACCGTGGCAATTGCTGCTCCAGTTACGTCCCAGTGGAACACCGCCACAAACAGCAGATCCAGCACCACATTGGTGATGGAGGAAATAATCAGAAAATACAGCGGCTGCATGCTGTTGCCCACAGCACGCATAATAGACATGCCGATATTATAGAGAATAATGGTGGAAACACCGGCAAAATATACCCGGAAGTATTGCAGGGAATAGGGCAGCACATCCTCCGGCGTGCCCATAAGCACCAGCATCTTCGGCACCAGTACCAAACCAACCACCGTTGCCAGCAAAGAAGCCAGCAGCGCAAACAGGAAGGCATTATGAATGGCAGACTGGGTATTCTTCCAGTCCCGGGCCCCAAAATACCGGGAAATAACCACACCGCTTCCAATGGCAATACCATTGAAAAAGCCGACGATCATAAACGTCAGGCTGCCCCCGCTGCTGACTGCGGCAAAGGCTTCGTTGCTGGCAAAATTTCCCACCACCCAGGCATCGGCCATATTGTAGAACTGCTGCAACAGCTGCCCCAGGAACAGCGGCCAGGCAAATTGCAGGATACCGCCCGGAATACTCCCGGTTGTCAGGGTCAAATTTTTCTGTTTTGCTTCTCCCATGACGATCTTTCCTTATCTCCTTTTCATTATCTCGCTTAAAAGCTCTCCGGCTACCTGATCCTTTCCCATCAGAGGCAGCTCCCGCACCTCATCACCGGTGATCAGAGTGACTACATTGGTATCCACACCGAACCCGGCGCCCTGAGTTTTCAGGTTATTGGCAACAATCATGTCCAGATGCTTCTTTTCCAGCTTTTTTCGGGAATTTTCCAGCATATTCTCCGTCTCCATGGAGAAACCGCACACAAACAGCCCCGGGTGCCGGTTCCGGCTGACCCAGGTCAGGATCTCCGGTGTACGCTCAAGAGGGATGGACATCTCTCCATCTCCTTTTTTCATTTTCTGGTCAGATACCTGCGCAGGACGGTAATCCGCCACCGCGGCTGCCTTGACCAGAATATCCGTCTCCGGCAGAACTTTCTGCACCGCTTCGAACATATCCTGGGCACTGGTGACATGCACCATGGTTACCCCCGGCACCGCCTTCAGCGCCGTAGGACCGGAAATCAGCGTCACTTCCGCTCCGCGGAGCATAGCCTCCCTGGCAATGGCATATCCCATCTTTCCGGTGGAGTGGTTGGTCAGAAAACGTACCGGATCCAGCTTCTCCTGTGTAGGGCCGGCAGTGACTGTGACCCGCAGGCCACGCATATCTTTTTCCCGTGCCAGCTCCATGGCAATGCGCTCCAGCAGAACCTCCGGTTCCGGCAGCTTGCCGCTGCCCACATCCTTGCAGGCCAGCATTCCCACAGCAGGCTCCACAATTTGAAAACCGTATTTCTTCAGCGTCGCCAGGTTATCCTGAGTAATGGGATTTTCCAGCATTGCCGTGTTCATGGCAGGTGCCACCAGCTTGGGGCATCTCGCAGCCAGGACAGTGGTTGTAAGCATATCATCAGCAATGCCATGGGCCATTTTCCCAATCACATTAGCTGTGGCAGGGGCAATCAAAATCAGATCCGCAGCCTTCGCCAGGGAAATGTGGGCAACATCATACTGAAAATCTCTGGCAAAGGTATCCACCGTGCAGCGGTGATTGGTCAGGGTTTCAAAAGTAAGGGGGGTAATGAACTGGGTAGCGTTTTGTGTCATAATCACATGCACATCAGCTCCGGCTTTGCGCAGCCCGCTGGCCACATTGGCCATCTTATAGGCGGCAATACCGCCGGTAACGCCCAGCACAACACATTTCCCCTGTAAACTCTCCATCAAGCATCCTTCTTTCAGCTTTTCTTTTAGGTTTAGTATACCAAAGTCCACCGGGATTTGCAACCAGGCAAAAAAACTTTAGAAAACAATTGCGTCTTGTCTCTTTCCCCGCTATAATAATACCAGCCATCCACGGCAAGGCCGGGGTGAGCCTGATAACAAAGGAACGACGATATGATATTGGTTGTTGATATTGGCAATACCACTGTATCCTTCGGCGGCGTGGAGATTTCCGACTCCAACCTCTGCCGGGTACAGTTTAAGACCAAGCTGGATACCAATGCACACTGGGACGCGGCAGACTACACCGTGCATTTTCTGCGAAGGCTGAAAGAGCTGGGCAGAGAGCTGGGGGATTTTTCCGGAGTGGTGATCTCCAGTGTGGTACCCAGAGTACTGGACACCTTGAAAGAAGCCATGTACTCCATTTTTGGTACGGAACCGCTGGTCATTACCCAGACAAGCAAGCTTGGCATCACAATTGATCTGCCCTACCCGGAGCAAGTTGGACGGGATCGGCTGGTGGATGCGGCATGGGCCGCTGCCAGCTGTCCACTGCCCGCTGTAACGGCAGATCTGGGCACAGCCACCACGATAAATGTGGTTCTTCCCGGTGGTATCCTCACGGGAGGCGTAATCTGCGCAGGGATGGAAACCGGGCTAAAAGCCCTGGCCGCCCACACCGCACAACTGCCCAGGCTGGAACTGCGTAATCCCCAAAGCGTAATTGGGAAAGATACCACCGGCTGTATGCTCTCCGGCGCGGTATACGGCACCGCCGCACTTTTGGACGGGGTGGTACAGGCAATTGAAGAAGAGCTGGGACAAAGTGTCCACCTGCTTATTACCGGCGGAGGAGCCGCCTATGTAGATACCCTTGTCCGCCATGCCCACAGCTATGACCCGGACTTGATTCTCAAAGGTCTGGCCTATTTATACACCCTGAATAAAAAAGATTGAAAAACGGAAAAAGAAGCGTATAATAAGTAGCGTTTGGATACGGGGAATCATAAACCCGGTGCTGTATCTGCCGGGGGCAGAACGGCAACCACAGAGAAACTCTCCGGACACAGACAAATAATACATGCGTTGTATCCGGACAGAGACGGAACGACAGCAGGAGGAACAAAATATGGGAACGACAACCTCAAAGCTGAAGCGCCTGACAAAACTGGCACTGCTTATGGCCATTGAGCTGGCAATGCGCGCCATTGGCCTGGGAGCCGTGCCGGTAGGGCCGCTGTATATGAGCTTTCTCACATTGCCCATCGCCATGGGTGCCATTCTGTGCGGCCCCGTGGAGGGCATGGTTCTGGGCGGTGTATTCGGTGCGCTCAGTCTTTTTGATGCCATTACCGGACGCTCCGTTATGACGGCCACTTTCTTTTCCATCAGCCCGGTTCACACAGTGATCCTGTGTGTGGGAATGCGGCTTCTGATGGGCTTTTGCTGCGGCTATGTATACAAGCTCTGCCGCAAGCTGGATAAGAAAGGCATCTGGAGCTATTTTGCCGGTGCCATCAGCGCGCCGCTGCTGAACACGCTCTTCTTCATGGGCTATATCGTGCTGGTATTTTACCGCAGCACATACATCCAAACCCTCTGCTCCAAGCTGGGTGCGGCAAATCCATGGATGTTTGTGGTGCTGCTGGTAGGCATCCAGGGTCTTGCGGAAGCCGCCGCCTGTGGCCTGCTGGGTGGTACATTGGCAAAAACATTGGCAAAAATAATCCACAAATAACGAACACGATGCACAAAAGGGAGCTGCTCTTGGTTGAGTAGCTCCCTTTTCTTTGCTCATTCATCCCAGTTTTCCGGCAGCCTTCGGCCACGGGAAAAGGGCGGCAAAAACATCAATCAATTCTTTAGACTCTGCAGAGGGGCGGGAATCCGGCCACCCCGGGCGATAAACGCCTCGCTGCTGGGCTTATGGACAGGCATCACAGGGGCAGAGCCAAGCAAGCCACCCATCTCCACCCGGTCTCCTACCGTCTTACCCAGAGCGGGAATGATTCTTACCGCAGTGGTCTTGGTATTGACCATACCGATGGCCGCTTCGTCCGCAATGATGGCAGAAATCGTTGCGGCAGAGGTGTCTCCGGGCACAGCGATCATATCCAGGCCGACCGAGCAAACGCAGGTCATGGCTTCCAGCTTATCCAGCACCAGAGTTCCTTCCTCTGCTGCCGCGATCATGCCCTCATCCTCCGATACGGGAATGAAGGCACCGGACAGGCCGCCTACGTGATTGGAAGCCATGACACCGCCCTTCTTCACAGCATCGTTCAGCAGCGCCAGGGCTGCCGTAGTACCATGAGTACCGCAAATCTCCAGACCCATTTCCTCCAGAATACGGGCCACGCTGTCTCCCACAGCGGGTGTGGGTGCCAGACTCAGATCCACAATGCCAAAGGGAACGCCCAAGCGGCGGGATGCTTCTACGCCCACCAGCTGACCCATCCGGGTGATCCGGAAAGCGGTCTTTTTCACGGTTTCCGCCACCACATCAAAGGGCTCCCCCTTCACACTCTGCAACGCATGGTACACCACGCCGGGGCCGGACACGCCTAC